>JAICMB010000818.1 GCA_025929455.1 Bryobacteraceae bacterium
GCTGCTGCCGTCCGAGAAGCTGGATCATATACGCGCGCTGCAGCACGAGGGCGGCATTGTCGCGATGGCCGGAGACGGCATTAACGACGCGCCGGCGCTGGCGGCCGCCAACGCGGGAATCGCCATGGGCAGCGGAACCGATATCGCGATGGAGAGCGCCGGCATTACGCTGCTGCGCGGCGATCTGAAAGGGATCGTGCGGGCGCGCCGCCTGAGCCGCGCGACGGTACGCAATATCCGCGAGAATCTGTTCTTCGCGTTCGTGTACAACACCGCGGGCGTGCCCATCGCGGCGGGCGTGCTCTATCCGTTTTTCGGCCTGCTGCTGAGCCCGATGGTGGCCAGCGCGGCGATGACGCTGTCGAGCGTATCGGTGATCTCGAACGCGCTGCGGCTGCGCGGACGGCGCCTGTGAGCGGCGTTTCCGTGGTCATGCCCGTATGGAACGAGGCGGGCGCGATCGGAGCTACGCTGGCGGCAATTGCGCGCGTGCGCGGCGTGGGCGAAGTGGTGGTTATCGATGGCGGCAGCGCAGACGATACTGCCAATATCGCGCGAGGCGCCGGCGCACGGGTGCTCACGGCATCGCGCGGCCGCGGCGCGCAACTCGCGGCGGGCGCGCATGCGGCTAATGGGGAAGTGCTGTGGTTCGTGCACGCGGACACGAAGCCGCCCGAGTGCGCGGCGGAGTGCATCGTTGAAGCACTCGCGGATCCGGACGTCGTGGCAGGCAATTTCACGCTGCACTTCGACGGCGGGACACGCGCGGCACGGTCGCTGACGCGCGCGTATCCCTGGTTCCGGCTGCTGGGCTTGTGCTACGGCGATTCGGGCGTGTTCACACGGCGCGCCGATTACGACGCAGTGGGCGGCTTCCGGCCCTATCCAATTTTCGAGGACCTGGATCTGGTTTCGCGGTTGAAAAAGCGCGGCCGTTTCGTGCGCCTCGATTGCGCGCTGACCACCTCATCGCGGCGCTTTGAAGGGCGCAGTTTCACGTGGACGTTCGCGCGTTGGACCTGCATGCAGTGCCTGTACTGGGCGGGCGTCGATCCGTGCACCATCGGCCGCATGTACGCGCCTATCCGCGAGCGCGGCGCAGCGCCAGCAGCCCAAAAGCGAGCAGCGCGGTGACGCGGACGGCGAAGCAAGAACACTTACCAGTGCTTCGATCCAATCTACTCGTTTCGCAGGACGGCGGCCGGATCACGCCGGGATGCGCGATGAGCTGGTAAAAAGCTGCCGATCGCGGCGGCGGCAGTGAGCAGGGCGGCAGCGGCGGCGAACGTGAAGGGATCGCGCGAAGAGGCGCCGAACAGTAATGACGCGCATACGCGGGCAACCGCTAGAGAACCCGCAACGCCAATCGCAACGCCAATAGCTAGCAGGAGCGTGGCTTGCTTCATGATCATGCGGACGATCTGACCGCGCGTGGCGCCTAGCGCCATGCGAACGCCGATTTCGTTCTGCCTGGTCTGGGCCTGATACGCCAGGATCCCGTACAGTCCGATCACCGCGAGGAAGACAGAAAGCACGCCAAAGAAACCCGAAAGTGCGGCCAGCAGCCGTTCGCGCGTGAAGCCATCGGAAATCTGTTGCTGCAACACGTGAAATTCCATGCCGATTTCGGGATGCCATGCGGTGAC
>JAICMB010000734.1 GCA_025929455.1 Bryobacteraceae bacterium
ACGATGATGCCGTGACGGCGGCACGGGAGCTCGAAATCACGCTGACCGCGCGCAATAAGGAAAGAGGCGAGCCAATCCCGATGTGCGGCGTGCCGTATCACAGCGCCGAGGGCTACATCGCGCGCCTGATTCAGAAGGGCTATCGCGTCGCGATCTGCGATCAGATGGAGGAAGCAGGGCCCGGCAAGAAGCTGGTGCGCCGCGAGCTGAGCCGCGTCGTTACTCCGGGCACCGCTACGGATGCGAGTCTGCTGCGCGCCCACGAGAACAACTACCTCGGCGCGGTATTCACGAAGGGCGACCGCTCCGGACTGGCCTACGTCGACGTCTCAACGGGCGATTTTCATACGACAGAACTGGCGAACGACGAACTAATCCCCACGCTGGAAACTCTGAATATTCGTGAGGTCGTGCATCCGGACGACCGTCCGACAGGCGCGCCGTGCCTCGAAACGGCGGTCCCGTCCTGGGTGTTCGGCCCCGACTACGCGGGAAGGCAAATCCTCGAACATTTCAAGCTGTTGTCACTCGATGGCTGCGGTCTGGCCAACAAGCCGCTGGCGACCGCGGCGGCTGGCGCAGTCCTGCACTACCTGCGGGACACGCAGCGTTCCGCGCTCGATCATCTGAACCGCCCGTCGTATTACGAGCGGACCGATTACATGGTTCTCGATGCGGCCACGATCCGCAATCTGGAGCTGACGGAACCGCTTTTTGCCGGGGAGCGCCGCGACGCCACGCTGATCCACGTGATCGACAAGACTGCGACGGGAATGGGGGGCCGCCTGCTGCGCCAACGGCTGTTGAACCCGTCTTCCGACCTGCCGGAAATTGAATCGAGACTTGATGCCGTTGAGGAACTGGCGGCCAAGGTGATCGTACGAAGCGATCTGCGGAAGACGCTTGAATCGATTCTCGACCTCGAGCGGCTGCTTGCGAAGATCACGCTCGGCTCGGCCGGTCCGCGCGAAGTGCTGGCCCTTGGCCGCTCGCTGGCGAAGCTTCCGGAGATTGTCAAGCTGACCGCCCGGTTGGACAACCCGCGATTGCGCCGTGAATTTGACGAGGTCGCCGATCTACGCGATCGAATTCTGGAGGCGATTTCAGAGGATGCGCCGGTTAATGTGGCGGACGGTGGCGCCATTCGGGACGGCTTCGATGCGGCCCTTGACGAACTGCGGGATATCAGCCGGAACAGCCGGCAGTACATCGCCGCGATCGAGGCGCGCGAGCGGGCGGCGACGGCGATTCAATCGCTGAAGATCCGCTTCAACAATGTTTTCGGCTACTACATCGAAGTCTCCAAAGTCAATCTGCACCTGATTCCTCCCGCGTACGAGCGTAAACAGACGCTTGCCAACGCCGAGCGGTTCACGACGCCGGAGCTGAAGGAACTGGAAGCGAAGGTCCTGTCGGCGGAGGAGCGAATTCTCGACATTGAGCGCGCCCTTTTTCAGGAAGTTCGCGGTTACGCGGCATCTCAAGCCGAACGGATTAAGCGAGCGGCCTCCGTCATTGCGGAACTGGACGTCTGCGCGGCGCTGGCGCAGGTGGCGGTCGAAAACCGCTATACCCGGCCCAGATTTTCGGATTCAGGAGAGATGCGCATTGAAGCCGGCCGCCATCCGGTGATCGAAAAATTGACGGAAAAGGATGCTATCCGGTTCATTCCGAACGATTTATATCTCCATTCGAGCGGGCAGTTCCTGGGCGTCATCACCGGCCCGAACATGGGCGGAAAGTCTACGTATCTGCGCCAGAACGCTCTCATCCTGATCCTGGCGCAAATGGGTTCGTTCGTTCCCGCAGACCGCGCGCTGCTGCCGCTGGTCGATCGGGTGTTTACGCGGGTAGGCGCGGCCGACAACCTGGCGCGGGGGCGATCCACCTTTATGGTCGAAATGACGGAAACTGCAGCTATTTTGAGTACTGCTACGTCTAACAGCTATATAGTCCTCGACGAGATCGGCCGAGGCACGTCCACTTATGACGGACTTGCGTTGGCTTGGGCAGTTGCGGAGTACATTCACGACCACATTCGGGCTAAAACTTTGTTTGCGACACACTATCACGAGCTGACAGACCTGGCGGATAAACTTTCCGGCGTAAGAAATTTACACGTCTCCGTGAAGGAGTCCGGTGACCAGATCTTGTTCATAAGAAAGGTAGAACC
>JAICMB010000545.1 GCA_025929455.1 Bryobacteraceae bacterium
ATCCGGTATCGCCGTCTCATCAACTGCGACAAGCGCATCGGGCGCGCACAGCGCCTACCGGGAGCAGCGTATCGCGCCGGGAGCGCTCGGCGGCTGCAGTCGACGGAGCGGCGCGACGCGCGCCAAACCGACGTATCCTGCCTCCCCGATCGAGAGTGGAAGTCCCTGCAATTCAGGCGATGGCGGAATCATGTGCGTTTGTGCGTGCGCGGATGCCGCGGAACAAGCGAGCGCGTGAGCGCGGCATGCCTCGCGCACAAAAAAGCCCGCGCAATGCGGGCTTTTGTTCGAAGAAATGGCGGCGGACGGCAACAACATCAGAACTATAACGCTTTGAGTAGACTGTATTTCTTCATCTAAGGCCGTGGATCGTACCCGCAAGAGTACCCGCAGCCAGCGCCATGACGAAGAAACGGCCCGCCGAAGCGGGCCGTCATCGATCGGGATCACAGCACTAGAGGTTTCGTTACGGCCCGGGTGGTGGCAATAACGCATTAACACCGCTCCCGCTGCCGGGGTTGTTGCGGACACTCGCCGGCTTGTCCCGCGGGCCACGCCGTGTAGCCCGCATTTTGAAAAGACACCGCGTTTTTCGGGTTACGCGGCCAACCGGGCCATGCGCAGGGTCGCGCTCGGCCAGTCCGGTGTCGCTGGCTACGGCGTGCTGTAGGCCGCGAAGCTCGCCGCATGCCGAACGTTGATGTCGACGCTGGCGAACGCACGCACGCTCACGGTGCCCTTGGCGAAGTCCTCGTACGGGTTCACCTCGAGGTCGACTCCGCCCCACATAGCGATCACCAGGTCGGCGAGATTGGCGAGGATGACCTTGCCGGCGGGCACGTTGTTTGAAGCCGCTGCGCGCAGGCCATTGACCACCCCGACGCCGGGCTGGGCGCCGGCCGTCCAGATCATTTCGTCGCCCGTGCTCGCCTTCTGCGTGGTCTTGAGCGTGCCCGCCAGTGCGGGCGACGTCAGGTAAACCGCGCTGGCCGCGTCCACGTTCGCCCCGAGCAGCGCACTTTCCATTGCAACGATTTCCGCAAAGGTGGGCGTAGCCGCCGCGAACGTGTCCGTGGTGATGCCGGACGTGTTGACGATTCCTGTCGGCTGATTGCTTGCGCCGGTGCCTTGGATGGCCGCCTTGTCGAGCGCCGATGCGATCACCTGAGCAAGATCGTTGCGGACAATATCCTCCGCCGCCGGTTCGCCTTGCAGCACCATCTTGCGAGACAGCAACACCAGGGCCCCCACGGTTTTCGGCGACAGTGTGACCCCGTCGAAAGTCGGCGTGCTTCCCGTGACGCTGTCGGATCCATCCGCGGCAATCCAGTACGCGGTTGAAGTGGTTGCCAGGCGAGGACTCGACACATCCGCGGTCAGCCCGGTCAGCATGGTCGGATTGAGTTGCATCACCACGCTGCGCGCGCGCAGCGCATCAATGAAGCTCGCCGCCAGGTGCTGTGTCCCCACGAGGGCCGGGGCGCCGCTCACGGTCAGGTCACGCGTCGAGAACTCGCCCATCGGGAAATACATTCCGCGAGGTTTGCGGCCGGCGCGGTGCGCGATTTCTTGCGAAATCTCGCGCTCGTATCCGGCGTCCACGCCACGCGGATCGATCATCGAAGCCAACGCGCGGACGATGCTGTATCGACGCTGGCGCGAGCCGTGTCCGCGCGCTTCGGATCCCATTGGGGATGGGCCAGACGGACCCGAGCGATAGCCCACAAAAACGCCGCCGCCACCTTCAGGGCCGACCGCGTATATCTCCGTCGGTCTATTGCTCATGAGCTGCATCGCACCCTGTCGGAATTTATCCAGCGTCCAGCCTTCCGCGACTGCCTTGTCGCCGAGCGAGCGGATACCTTCGATATTGGCAAGCCCGGTGACAGAGGCGTTAATGTCGGCGACGCGCTGCCGCTCGGCTTCAACGGCGAGCGCCGCGGCATCCGGTGCATTCAGAGCGCGCCTCTGTGAGCGCGAGAGATGTTCGCCGGCTTCGGGCGCCGGCTGGCCTTCAATGTGTTCCATGTTGAAACTCCGAAAAGGAAGGGAATGGGCGCGGTTCAAGCCCGCCGATGGGTCGGCGGGAACCGCGACAAGGGAAACTTCGTGCGGCGTCCAGCGCGTTGCGCGCAGCGTGTTGCCGTCCTGCGCATAATCGTCGATGGTATAGCCGACGCTCACGTTGCGAACGATGCCATCGCGCACGTCGTTCCAGACTTCACTTGCACGTGCGCTGGTGCCGAATCGGACGGTGCCGCGCAGCTTGCGGCCGGCGACCCGCAGCCCTTCAACCGTGCCGATGTTGAGATTTGAGCCGTCGTGCGACTCGATCAGCGGCAGCGGAGCGCGGGAAAGGTCGACATTTTCGGCACCATGCATCAGCACTTCCTGGTACCCGCCGCGGTTGACCGGGTACTCGGTCGAGATCGTGGCGGGAACGGTGCGCTGCGCCTGGTCGGCACGGCTGGCATCCAGCGCAATGAATCGGACGTGGTTCATGGTCGAACTCCGCCCAGGCATGCGAAAGGCCGGCCCGGACATAACGGCCACCTGCGCGCCATGCGCAGGCTTTCGTCGCGTCCGGCAACCGGCCTCGCGGCTGGTCGCCTCCCAATCGCCGGAATGCCGGTTCGATCCATCCGGGCAAGCGCGAAGCTATTGGACCCGGTCGACACGGCTGCGTCGGCGAATTTCTTGCGATGGGCGCCACCATGCCATCCCAGCCGGAAATGGTTAAGGAGAACCGTTTCCATCAGTGAGCGGTGCCATTGCCGGGCACAAGCGCCGCTTCCACGTCGCGCCCGAAGGACAACGCGGCGTTGAACTCCTCGCGCCCGATCGGCTGCATCATGGTCCACCGCTCTTGCGCTTGCAGGTAGACCATGCCGGTCTTGCTGGTGGCGTCATACAGCGCGACAACCCCGCTTGCGAACTCGCGTGAGTTGCCGGGCAATGTGACCTCAAGCGGATCAATCGGCGTCGGAAGGCTGACTACGTGGCCCGTCGACAGACGCAAGGCAGGGTCGCGCGCGTAGTCCTTGGGGTTGAATTTCGGCGGATTCGGCATCGCTGGGCTCCTCGTGGGGTGATGGTTCGTCGGCGTCGGCGGCATCGGCAACCGCGCTGCACTCGGGGTAGAAAATCGAGTCGATCAGGCGCTCCACGACGCCGAGAAGGC
>JAICMB010000293.1 GCA_025929455.1 Bryobacteraceae bacterium
CGATGCCGGCGCGCGCGCCGTCCCAGGCCGCTGAGGCAAGAAAGCTGTTCTCGCGCGAGCGCAGCAGGGAGGATTGGGTCGCCGTGCCGGGCGAGACCACGCGCGTAATTTCGCGGCGCACCAGCTTGCGCGCGGCGCTGGGCTCTTCCATCTGATCGCAGATAGCCACCCGGTAGCCGCGCTGGATCAAGCGCGTAATATAGTTTTCCGCGGAGTGGTAGGGAACGCCGCACATGGGCACCGCTTGTCCCTTCTCTTTGTTGCGGGACGTGAGCGTGATTTCGAGCTCGCGCGCGGCGGTTACGGCATCATCATAGAAGAGCTCGTAAAAATCGCCCAGACGAAACAGCAGCAGCGCATTCGGCGCTTGTTGCTTAACGGCGTGGTACTGCCGCATCAGCGGCGTAGTGGGTTCCCCGGACATCAGGCGCGCGCCGCGCTACTTCGGCGGCCCGACCGTAATCTCGTTCTGCACGCTGGTGACGCCCTTCACTTTTTTCGCCACTTTGCCGGCCTTCTGGCGCTTTTTCTCGTTCTCGACGCGGCCTTTGAGGGTGACGACACCGTTCTTGACATCGACGTCGATGTGGCTCGCTCCGACCTCGGAATCGGATGCAAGTTTCATTCGGACCTGGTCGATAAGTCGATCATCGGAAATGGGCTGATGCTTGCTTGCGGCGAGTATGGAACCGAGCGCAAGCGTTAGGATAACGAGGGCAGAGACGAAGTGTCGCATAAAGGTGAGTAAGGGGCGGACTGGTATTGATTTTAATGGCCGGACGCGCCGCCGTGCAAACGATCGCTTTAGAATAAAAGATAGAATCCTGTGCCCCTCGTGGGAGTGGTGCGCGTTAAGCTTTGGGATTGTACAGCCGATAAAGTTAAACAGTAGTCCGTTGTCCGTAGCGGAACCGACGTGAAGATCCTGATCGCCGACGACAGCCAGGTTTCCCGCCGCGTGCTGGAATCCACGCTGCAAAAATGGGGCTACGACGTGGTCACAGCCAGTGACGGCGTCGAGGCCTGGGACATCCTGCGCCAGGAAGACGGACCGCCCATCGCTGTGCTCGACTGGATCATGCCGGGGCTGACTGGCCCCGAAGTTTGCCGGCGCGTACGCGAACAGGGCCAGGAGCCCTACATTTACATTCTGCTGCTCTCTGCCAAAAATCTGAAGGAAGATTTGGTGGAAGGTATGGAAGCAGGGGCGGACGATTACGTCATTAAGCCGTTTGACCACCACGAGCTAAAAGTGCGGCTGCGTGCGGCATCCCGCCTGGTGAAGCTACAGGCCGAGCTGCTGGACGCGCGAGAGGCGTTGCGTGAACAGGCGACCAAAGACGCGCTCACCGGGCTTTGGAACCGGCCGACCATTCTCCAGATTTTTGAACGCGAACTGGCGCGGGCGGTGCGCGAGGGCTCGTCCGTCGGCGTAGTCATGATCGATCTCGATCATTTCAAGACCGTCAACGATTCCTTCGGGCATGCGGCGGGAGATGCCGCGCTAAGGATGGCGGCGGAGCGCATGCAAAGCTGTATCCGCCCTTATGACGCGCTCGGGCGTTATGGCGGGGAGGAGTTTCTCATGGTTCTGCCAGGCTGCGACCGTCAGGAAGCCGCTGTGCAGGCGGAGCGCATGCGACAGATCCTCAGCTCCTCGCCCATGGAACTAGCCGATGCACGCCTGCCGCTTACCGCGAGCTTCGGCGTCACCACCTTTACGGCAAATGCGGGCGAAGAGTACGGATCGCCGGAGCCTCTGATCCGCATGGCGGACGAGGCGCTCTACTGCGCCAAGCGGCTGGGCCGCAATCGCGTAGAGCTCAGCTTCCGCGCCAATACCGTCGACGATGCCATCAACGCCTAACCCAGCCCGCCCCGCGCAGCACCTTTCCCGGCAGGGCGCCCGTGGCGCGTCCGCCAGCAACGACGGGCACGCCATTTACGAATACAAACTGCATGCCCTCTGAAAGCTGATTGGGATTTTCAAAAGTTGCGCGGTCGCGCACACGGGCCGGGTCGAACACCACCACATCGGCCCACATGCCCTGCTTCAACACGCCACGATCGGCTAGCCGGAGGCGCGCGGCGGGCAGGGCGCTGAACTTGCGAATTGCATCTTCGAGCGTGAGCACATGCTCTTCGCGCACGTACTTGCGCAAGATGCGCGGGAATGTTGCGTAGGCGCGCGGATGCGGATGCTCTCGGCCGAGAATGCCATCGGGCGCAGTTCCGGCTGAGTCATTGTCGATCGACACCCAGGGCTGCCGCAGCGCGAGCGTGACGTCCGGTTGCGACATGCCGAACACCGCCACCGAGGTCATGGCATTGTCTGCAATGAGCAGGTCGAAAACGGTGGCGATGGGGTCCTTGCCCCATAGTTTCGCGATCGCAGCTACCGTCTTGCCCTGCAGATTGTGCAACGCCGGGTTAAAAGTCACGCCGACGAGAATGTCCTGCGGTCCGCCGATCTCCTGCCATTCATTGTCCCAAGCTGTGGTGGGCGTGAGCATCTCGTGGCGAATGCGTTTGCGCGTCGCCGGATCTTTGAGACGCGCCACCAGTTTGGCGCTGCCGCCCTCGTGCGCCCACGGCGGGATGAAAGCGGAGAAATCGTTCGCCCAGGCCGTATAGGCGTAAGTATCGGCCGTGATATCGAGCCCCTGCGAACGCGCCGCGTCAATACGCGCGACCACTTCCGGCATGCGGCCCCAGTTGCGCTTGCCCGCCGTCTTCAAATGCCAGATCTCGACCGGGATGTTCGCTTCGCGCGCGATGCGGAACGTCTCGGTGAGGGCGGCGGGCTCGGCATCGCCTTCGCTGCGCATGTGCGTGGCGTAGATACCCCCGTAGCGCGATGCAACTTTGGCCAATTCGATCAGCTCCTCCGTCGAGGCGTACGGCGCGGGCGCGTATTGCAGCGAGGTCGATAGGCCGGCGGCGCCGTCGCGCATGGCATCGCGCACCAGCGTCCGCATGCGGTCGAGTTCAGCCGCAGTGGGCGCGCGATTCCCTTCCCCGATCACCATCCGGCGCACCTGCGTCGCGCCTACGTAGCTGGCGAGATTGATGCCCATGCCCTGCCGCTCCAGGCGCGCGAAGTATCCTGCGAACGTCGACCAATCCGGCTGGATACCGTAGTGCTCGTACATGTCGCGATCGGCACGTTTGATGCGGTCGTCGAGCGGCGCCACGGAGCCGCCCTCGCCTGTGATTTCCGTCGTGATGCCCTGGAAAATTTTCGAAGGCAGCGATGGATTGACCAGAATGGTCAGCTCCGACTGCCCCAGCATGTCGATGAACCCCGGCGCGACCACCATCCCGCGCGCGTCGATGGTGCGCCGCGCAGATTTGCCCGCCAGCGCTCCGATTGCCGCGATGCGGCCGTCGCGAATACCGATACCGGCGGCGCACCAAGGCGATCCGGTGCCATCGATCACATGGCCGTTGAGGATAACGGTGTCGAACGTTTGCGCATACGCCGTGGCGCACAGCACCAGCGCAAGGGAGCAGCGGGACATACTGCTTCACGGTACACGAAAGCGCGCGCCGGAGTTGAACGGCCTACGCCGTCGCCAGCGACGCTGTTTGCCGGATCGGAACCGCAGCGGGCGTGGACCTTTCGCGAAACTGCAGGAATGGACGTTCGATCAAGCTGAAAGTAACGAACGCCACCGCAAGTGACAGCAAAACCGACAGCGCGTAATACATGACAAAAGCGAGCGAAGCGCTGGCATGCGACGCGAAAACGGGCACGAGCATGCGCTCGAGAAAGAAATGGTTCAGGTATATGCCATAAGATAGCCGCGACATCACGTAGAACACACGCGAGCGACAAATGCGCGGCAAGCGGCTCGTGCGCAGCAGCAACAAGGTCAGGATTCCGTAAAAAACGCCGAGCGCCGAGTACGCGAACGCGACCTTGGCAGCGAACCGCAGAACCAACGCTAGCCCGATAAGTACGATGGCGCCCGCAAGCTCTACAAAGGAACAGCGGCGCTTCCACCAGCGGGGCACAAACACGGCTGCCCAGGCGATCAGCAGGCCCGCGGCGAGGCCGTCCGAGTGAGTGTGAAACGGACCGTAGATAACGTCGTCCGCGCTCAACCCCGGTGCGTGCGCCATGGCCGCAATTCGTAAGACCGGTAGCAAGCACAACCACGCAAGCGGCAGCACGAATAGCCGGCGCGCGGCGAAAAAACGCGAAAGCAGCAGCAGTGCCGCGGGCAGGAGCAAATAGAACTGCTCTTCGGTCGACAGCGACCAGCCACCCCGTACGTTTCCCCGGAAGTAATTCGACACGCAGAACAGGTCAGCCCACAACCTGTGCGACGGCCGCCCCGCCGCAGATGCGGCTGCGAAGCATAGCGCAACCGTGCAAAAGTAAAGCGGCCAGATCCGGAGCCCACGGCGAAGAATGAATGTCCCCAGACGGATGCTTCCGCGCCGCTCCAGTTCCCTCCACAACTGTCTCCCGATTAGGAACCCGCTCAGGACAAAGAAGAGGTCAACTCCGGTCCACCCCCAGTAGAATACGCGGGCAAGTAGCGAAGGGCGCTTCAGTAGCGCGGCGGCATGGTTACCCATCACCAACAGAATCGCGGCCGAGCGCAGCAAATCGAGCGCGGGGATTCGCTGTGGAGGAGGCGCGGACAGGTCGCGCGCGGCATTCGCAAAGCAGTTGAACACGGCGGAGCGCCATGAGGAGGCGCGCATTGCGGCCATAATGCCGAGGACCACAACAACACCAGCAACGGCGCCTGACATGTGCTAGCTCCGGGCCGGGGCTTGTGCCAGCCTACGCGCTGTCTGCTTCGAGCGGCAGTGGATAATGACAGTCATGGCGGTCGTCCGAAGACTATGCTGTTCAGATCGGCACGAAACAGGCCGGCTTTGAACAATAGCCGCGTGAAACGCGGGTCCGCGCGCCATTGCATTGCCCGTGTGATAATCTGAAAACTGATCCCGCAAATGGTCCTGGTGTTCCGGCCGGTTTCGTTCAGGTGGGGCTTCCGCCTGTCTGCCGCCGTCCGCCGCTTTCTCCGTAGGGCTCTCCCGACGCAGTTCTATACGGTCTGCGAAAGGGTACTGGGCGCCCCGATCGTTGCGGCCTCGGGCCCCGCACGGCCATACTGGATGAA
>JAICMB010000010.1 GCA_025929455.1 Bryobacteraceae bacterium
AAGGCCAGAGTAGACGGCCAGGCCCGGGCGTTGGGCTACCGGCTGGTACCGCTCGAGGAAGCCGCATGAGGGCGTAATCCACAGAGGCGCTGCGGGAAGTTCCTTAGGAGACCCGCTGCAGGCCTGGAGGCCTGCCCCACGCGGAATCTGCGCATGCTGCGAAGAAATTAGGATGGCAGCAAGACTGGCTGCCCCACGATTTGGCAGAGTTGCGGCGGCGGCAGGCATAATAATAGGCAAGCGTTTCCCCATGAATCGACGTAATTTGCTGAAGCAGCTAGCCGTGCCTGTCGCCGGAGCGCTCGCGCCTATTATTTCCCGCCCACTCGAGGCCGCGACAGACGTCGGACCCGCGACCGAGCGCACGCCCGCGCTGGCCGAGTATGAAAAACTCCGGTTCGGAGTATCGTTCCATTTCAGCACCCCGACATTCACCGGCGACGATTACGATACGGGCGCCAAGCCCGCCACCGTGTACAACCCGACGCACCTTGACGTGCGGCAATGGCTGCGGGTGGCGCACGAACTGGGCGCGAAGTACGCTGTGCTCACCGCGAAATACATGTCGGGCTTCTGCTTGTGGGATTCAAAAGGATACGACTACGACGTCGCGAATAGCGGAAACAAGACGGACGTTGTCGCAGCGTTCGTGACCGCGTGCAAGGAGTTCGGCATCCGGCCGGGGTTTTACTATTGCATCCTCGATCCCCACAACGAAGGCAAGTTCGATTGGAACTCGCTGATACCGGACAAGTATTTCGATCTGATCAAGCATCAGATCACCGAACTGCACACACAGTATCCCCACACCTTTTATCAGCTCTTCGACATTACCTGGAAACTTACGGCGGACCAGCGCTGGGAGCTGTACCGGCTGGTCAAGAAATACAACCCGAAGTGCATCATTGTCGATAACCAGGGCTTTCGCCAGAGCCGGGCCAACCAGGGGCGCTTATGCGAGCCGAAAAGCTGGCCGACCGACGTCATCAACGGCGAGGACACGCTGCCGCCGCTCGAAGGGCACGACCCGCACGTCAAGATCGAGGGCAAAACGTACTACATGCCGTTTGAGACCTGGCTGCCGACGGGACCGGCGTATCCGCCCATGCCATGGATGCACACCTGGTTCTGGCATCCGTGGTACAAACCGCAGAAGGCCAGTGTCATCGCGCATTCATATCGCGATTGCATGGAATCGAACGCGAATCTACTTCTCAATCTGGCGCCGGACAACACCGGCCGGTTGCCGGAGGATCAAGTAGCGACGATGCACAAGGTTGCCGAGTTAATTCAGTCCTGACCTGAATCGCGCCGCGCCCGCACGCCAAAGCGTTATTGCGAAACGAACCCAACGCCGTTATCCGGCTTGCTGTCATATATTTGGCAGCAGCCGCTTTCGCCGATCCTACTATCGCATGCCGGGAGACTGTTCCCGCACCGGCGAGGCACTGGTGCTCGCACATGACGATGGGCAGTACTGCTGCGTATCGCGATTGCCAAAACCGCTGCTACGTGTTATCGAAAGTGGGGTATCCATGAAAACTGCACTTCTGTATTTTTTTTGCGCGGCACTTGTGACTGCTTCCGCGGAAGCACAGGGTGTCATCACGACGATCGCCGGAAACGGCTCGGTGGGATTCGCAGGCGATGGCGGTCCGGCGACGGCGGCCACACTCGGTCAGCCGTGCGGCGTCACTGTAGACAAGGCAGGTAACGTTTACATCGCCGATGGACTGAATCAGCGCGTGCGGAAGGTGGACACGTCGGGCAAAATCACAACGGTAGCGGGAAACGGTCTGCCGCTAATGTCGGGCGATGGAGGACCCGCCACAAGCGCGGGGCTGAGTTTCGTTACGACGGGGGCGGGGCACTGCGGACTCGCGGTGGACGGCTCTGGCAACCTGTATATCTCGGACACGGGCGACAACCGCGTCCGCAAGGTGAGCCCGTCGGGCATTATCACGACCTTCGCGGGGAGGGGTAGCCTCGGAGCGCCGGGCTTCTCGGGAGATGGGGGTCCGGCAACGAATGCGGAGTTGCAGGCGCCAGCCGGACTCGCGGTCGACGCGGCGGGCAATGTTTATATCACCGATACGGGCAACGGGCGGATTCGAAAGGTAGACACGTCGGGAATTATAACGACGGTAGCGGGCAACGGAAACGGGTTTACGCTCAACGACGGCGGACCGGCTCTGAATGCCCAGTTCTACACGCCGACGGATGTTGCAGTGGATAACGCCGGCAATATGTTCATCGCCGACTTCGGAAATAATCGTGTCCGCAAAGTGAATACCTCGGGCGTGATTACCAGCATCGCGCATGGCGGGTTCGGCTCCTGCGTACCGAACGTAAGCGTGCCGGCGGCGTCCGCTGACATTGGATACACCGTTGGCTTGGCGACGGACAGCGCGGGAAATCTGTATATGGCGGATCGTCATGCCGCTTGCATTCACAAGCTCGACACGGCCGGAGTCGTGACGAACGTGGCAGGCGGCGGGGCGAACATCCCGGGCGACAACGGTCCACCAACGGCAGCAGGACTCGGGACGCCATGCGCCATTGCCGTGGACAACAGCGGGGACATTTACTTTGCGGACTCGATCGAGGGCCGGGTACGCAAAGTGACGTTGGGCGCGAGCGGCACGGGTCCGCTGCCTTCGTTTGACACGAGTGGAGTTGTGAACGGCGCGAGTTTTCAGGCCGGCGTGAGCGCGGGTTCGTGGGCTACGATTCGCGGGAGTAATCTTGCGCCGCAAACGGATACGTGGGAGAAGGCGATCGTGAACGGGCGATTGCCTACAACGCTCGATGGGGTTTCCGTGTCGGTGGGAGGACAGCCGGCGTATGTGTATTACATCAGTCCGACGCAGATCAATTTTATTGTCCCCGAGAGCGTTGCGGCGGGTCCGCAGCAGGTGACC
This sequence comes from Bryobacteraceae bacterium, assembly GCA_025929455.1. Next base: position 2,922 of record JAICMB010000010.1, read on the forward strand.
ATCACGACACCCGCAGGGACGAGTTCCGCTGCGACCGTGCAAGGCGCGACGTTTACTCCCGCGTTCTTCGAGTGGCCGGGCAATCAGGCGGTCGCGACCCGGCAGGATTTTACGTTTGCGGTTAAGCCCGGCACCTTCACGGGGACGGCCACATCAGCGGCGAAACCCGGCGACATTGTGATTCTTTGGGGGACCGGTTTTGGGCCTCTGGCGCCGGCGCCGCCGCCCGGAGCGGAGGTTCCGGCGGACAAGACGTACAGCACCGCGACGCTGCCGTCGGTGACGGTAGGCGGGGCGGCCGCCAAGGTGTACGGGGCCGCGCTCGCGCCGGGGTTTGCGGGGTTGTACCAGGTTGCGATCGAGGTGCCGGCTTCGCTTGCGAATGGAGATTGGCCGGTGGTAGCGAGCGTGGGCGGGGTGCAATCGGCGGCGGGAGTGGTGTTGTCGGTGCAGAAATGAGAGGGTTTCCTCCGCTCCCTGACGGTCGCGGCTCAGAAACGGTCGTGTTATAAGACGAAGGCGAGCATCATCGCTTTCATGTACGAATTTCGAGTGGTTGCGGATTACGGGGACCTGTGCGGCGAAGGCCCGCTATGGAACAGCCGCGAGCAGGCGCTCTACTGGACCGACCTCGCGCGGCGGCGCTTCTATCGCTATGTCTGGGCCGAGCAGCGCGCCGAGATCATCAGCGAGCAACTCCAGATTTCCGGATACGCGTTCAACCAGGCCGGCGGATTCGTCGTCACGAACATCGAGGGCATCTGGCTGTGGGACGGCGCATCCACACCTACGCTGCTCGCGCGCGAAGCCGGTGGCCGGCGTTGCCTGATGAACGACTGTGTGGCCGACCCTGAAGGGCGCGTTTACTCCGGCTCGTACTATCGCAATCCCGCGACCGGCGACTTCGACCGCGTGGGCTGCCTGTTTCGCGTCGACTGCGACGGTTCGGTGCACGTTGTCGATGACGGGTTCCGGCTGTCGAACGGGCTTGCTTTCTCGCCGGACTTGAGCACGATGTACTACGTCGATTCGGCGGACCGGCGCATTTACGCTTGGGATTACCGGCGGTCGGACAGCAGCTTGCGGAACCGGCGTGTGTTGGTACAAGTTCCGCGCGAAGAAGGCGTCCCCGACGGAATGACCGTGGACGGCGAGGGTTATCTGTGGTGCGCGCACTGGTTCGGCGGGTGCGTGATTCGTTACGATCCGGAGGGCAAGATCGAGCGCCGTATTGAGACGCCCGCTTCGCAGACGTCCGCGGTGACCTTCGGCGGTCCGGATTTCACGGACATCTTTATCAGCTCGGCCGCGATGGTGGATTCATTAATTCTGGCACCGCCGGGGTACGATCCTTCAAAACATTTCATGGGTGGGCCGGTTTATCATTTCAGGACGGGAGTGCAAGGCCGCGAGGAGTTCCACGCCAACATTTCGAGGCCCAACGGATGAGCGCTGCGGCCGGCATCGTCCTGGCGCTCATTGCCGGCGTGCTGAATGGCAGCTTCGCCACGCCTACCAAGTACACGGCGCGATGGAAGTGGGAGAACGTGTGGGCGCTATGGGCGTTCACGGCGTTTCTGATCGTGCCGTGGATTATTGCGCTCGCAACGGTGCCGCATCTGATGACGGCGTATGCGAACGCGGGCAGCGGCACGCTCGCTCTGCTGATCGCGTTCGGTGCGGGTTACGGCATCGCCGCCACGTGCTTCGGGCTGGGCGTGGACGCCATCGGAATCGCGCTGAACTTCGCGATCGCGCTGGGTATTTCCACTGCGATCGGCTCGCTCGTGCCGCTCGTGACGCAGCATGCGAACGCGATATTCACGACCAAGGGCGCGCTGATCCTCACCGGCATCGCGTTGACGCTCGCGGGCATTGTTGTGTGCGCGGTGGCGGGGCGGTCGAAAGAGCGGGAGCGTGCGCGCGAGCGAAAGGTTTCTGATGACGCCAAGCGTCCCAGCTTTGGCCTGGGCCTCACGTTCGCCATCATCGCAGGCATTGGATCACCGTTTCTCAATTTCGGACTGGCGTACGGCGACCCGCTGCTCAGCGCCGCTGCGGCACAAGGCGCGGGGCCGATTGCAAAGTCGAACGCGATCTGGCCGCCGGTGCTGACCGCCACGCTCGTTCCCTACCTTTTTTACTGCGCGTCGTTGTGGATGAAGAATGGCTCATTCCGATTATTCGCGGCGCCCGGCACGGGCTCGTACTGGCTGTTGGGCGTCCTCATGGGCGTCCTTTGGATGGGAAGCATCGCGCTGTACGGCGCCGCGTCCGCGGCCATGGGGAGCATGGGAACGGTGCTGGGCTGGCCGCTCTTCATGTCGGCGATTATCATCACTTCGAGCGCGTGGGGATTCGCCACGGGCGAGTGGCGCGGGACGCGGCGCGGCACGGTCGCGGTGATGACCGCGGGAATGGCGCTGCTGATCGCGGGTTTTTGTGTGCTCGCATACTCGGGAGGAGCGTAGGATGCGGCTGGAAAATCGCGTGGCGTTCGTATCGGGCGTTGCCATGGGTATCGGTGAAGGCATCGCCGACCTGTTTGCGAAAGAAGGCGCGGCGATCGTCGCGGCGGACATCGACGAAGAACTCGGCAACCGAACCGCGGAGCGCATCCGTTCCCGGGGAGGGCGTTGTCTATTTCTGCGCACGGATGTCAGCGTGGAAAACGACGTCCGGGCGCTAGTGGAGGCGGGCACAAAGCAATTCGGCACCATCGACGTACTGGTGAACGTGGTCGGAATCGCGTCGGAGAACCCGATTCATCGCATGCAACTCGACGAATGGGAACGCATCTTACGTGTGAATCTCACGAGCATGTTTCTGACGTCGCATTACATCATTCCGGTCATGTTGGAAGCGAGGCGCGGATCTATCGTCAACATCTCGTCCGTGCAAGGCATTCTCGGATTTCCGGGTTATCCGCACTACGCCGCCAGCAAAGGCGCGATCTTCGCGCTGACGCGGCAGATGGCGAAGGAGTACGCGGCCAAAGGCATTCGCGTAAATTCCATCGCGCCCGGGACGGTCGAGACGCCGCTCAACATCAAGGTGCTGGAGCGCTCGCCCGATCCCGTGAAACAACGCGCGACCTGGGAGAGCATGCATCCCATCGGCCGGCTTGGACAGCCGATCGACATTGCATACGGTGCGCTGTATCTTGCGTGCGATGAAAGCTCGTGGGTTACGGGCCAGTGCCTCACGATCGATGGTGGCATGACCACGTCCACACCGCTGTAATGACCGGCATCGTATCGATCGATGAACTGGCGCGAATGGTTCCCGATGGCGTGCGCCTCGGGATTGGCGGTGTGCACCTGTCGCGCCTTCCGATCGCGCTGATCCAGAAGATCGCCGCGCTCGGCCGGCGGGATTTCGTGTTCACGAGTTGGGGCGGCGGCCTCGCGCTGGAACTGCTGCTCGAGGCGGGCGCGGTTCGTAAGCTGATCTTCTGTTTTTCGAGCCTCGATATCTTCGGCCTTGCGCCGCGCTTCCGCGAAGCGCTCGAGAAGAACACGATTGAAGTCGAAGAGTGGTCCGCGCTCGCGATGATTCAGGGATTGCATGCGGCGCATTTCAATTTACCGGAGATGCCGTTTCAGCTCCCCGCCGGCTCGGACTTGATGAAGACAGGCAGCTTCTGGAAAACGGCGCAGTCCGCGTTCACGGGCGAGCCCGTCGGTGAAGCCCGCCGGCTCGACGTCGATGTCCTACTGCTACACGCGCAGCGGACGGACCGCGCGGGTAACGTCGAGATCGAAGGCGCGCGCGGGCTCGACCTGAGCCTGCTCGGCGCGGCGCGGCGGACGCTCGTGACGGTCGAAGAGATCGTGGAAATGGGCGAACTCGGAAACCGCAAGCTATCGTTCGTGCTGCCTCGCGAGTTCGTGACGGCGGTGGCGCGCGCACCGGGCGGCGCATATCCGACGTCCTGCCTACCCTATTATTCGACCGATTACGACGAGATTCTGAACTACGTTCGCCGAACGCAAAACGAGCGCAAGAGCGGCGCCGAAACGACAACGCATTTCGCGATGACACCGCCGCGGCAGGAATTCCTGAGCGGCGCTGCGAAAATTCGCATTCCCGACGTGAAAGTGCGAATCGCTGTATCCGGCCCCCTCTGGACCACTGAAGAATTGATGGCGGCCGCACTCGCGCGCGAGTACAACAACTCCAGCGTCTGCTCCGTCGGATCGGTCTCGCCGCTCGCGATGATTTCGTACCTGCTCGCGAAGATGACGCATGCGCCCGGGCTCACCATCATCGCGCTGAACGGCGGGCTGATCGATATCGACGTGCATCCGATGTCGCTCACGCTCGCCGAGCCGCTAGAATTCGGAAGCGCGAAGGTCATCTGGGGCGCGGACGAAACATATCACTGGTACTACCAGCAGGGTCGTATTACGCACGAAGTCGTGACCGCCGCGCAGATCGATGTTCGCGGGCGCACCAATAACGCCTGGGTGGAGACCGGCGGCAAGCGCGTTCGTCTACCCGGACAGGGCGGTATGGCTGACGTCGCCAACTTGCACCAAAATTTCGTGCTGTACCTGACGCGCCATACGCGCGAACGCTTCGTCGACGCGGTGAATTTCTCGACCGCTGCCCGCGGCCTTTTGACGGATGAGGAGCGCATCGCCGCCGGGCTGAAACCCGGCATGGTGCGTCTGGTTTCGGATCTCGGCGTGTTCGAACTCGATCCGCAACAGCGCATCTTCCGGCTGACCAGCATTCATCCCGGTGTTGCGCTCGAAACCGTGCGCGAAAACACCAGCGGTGATTTTCTCATCGCGGACCCGCTTCCATTGACGCCGGTACCGGACGCCGAGCAAGTCCGGCTCATTCGGACGCGCATCGACCCGTTCGGCATCCGGAGACTCGAATTCGTGCCCGGCCGCGACCGGCTCGATCTAATCGCCGAAATTTTGCGCGCCGAGGCCGCGCTCTTAAACGACATAAAAGGAGTGAGTATTTGAGCGGAGCACTGACTGGATTGCGAGTGGCGGATTTCACGCAGCTCGTACAGGGGCCGAACGCGACCCAGTTCCTGGCCGACATGGGCGCGGATGTCATCAAGATCGAGCCGAGGACTGGCGAGTGGCACCGGCACTGGTCGCTCGGCGATTACTTCCTCAACGGCGAGAGTTTGTCGTTTCTGGTATTCAATCGCGGCAAGCGCAGCATTACGCTGAACGTGAAGGACCCCGCGGGAAAAGAGGTCGCGTTGCGCATCATTAAATCCAGCGACGTGCTGATCGAGAACTTTCGCCCCGGCGTTATGGACCGGCTGGGGCTCGGGTACGAGACGATCGCGAAGGACAATCCCGGGCTGATCTATTGCGCTAGTTGCGGCTGGGGACAGGACGGCCCGTACGCCGGCCGGCCGGGACAGGATCTGCTGGCGCAATCGGTGGCAGGCGTGCTGATGCTGCAGGGCCTCGCGCACGATCCGCCGTCGCCGGTCGGAATGGGCGTCGCGGACCTGACGGCGTCACTGCACATCGTCATCGGCGTGCTCGCGGCGCTGTATGAGCGCAACCGCACCGGCCTCGGCCAGCGCATCGATGTGAATTTGCTCGACTCGGTTCTCAGCCTCGCGACGCAGGAGCTCAGCGTGTTTTTCAACACGCGAAAAGAGCCGCAACGCAGCGAATCCGGCATGGGGCATCCGTATATCGGCGCGCCCATGGGCGTGTACAAAACCAGCGACGGCCACATCGCGATCGCCATGATGCCGCTGGGCAAGATCGCGGAACTGGTCGGCATCGAAGGGTTCGAGGGGATCGAGTCGCGTAATTTTCTCGAGAACCGCGACGAGGTGAAGCGCAAGCTGGAGCCGGGCTTCGCGCGACGGACGACGGCCGAGCTTCTGGAGATTTTTCTGAACGCCGACATCTGGTGCGCGCCCGTCAATACGTTCCCGGCCGTGGAGCGCGACCCGCAGGTGCTTCATAACCGCAGCATCGTTTCGTTCGAGCACCCCAGCGCGGGTACGTTCCGGACAATTCGGCCGCCGTGGCGTTTTAGCAGGACGCCGGTGGAGGTGAAGCGGCCGCCGTTGAAAGGCGAGCACGCGGCGCAGGTTCTCAAAGAACTCGGCTACACCGACGAGCAAATCGCCGACTTCGAGCAGCGGCAGGTCGTGTGACGTGATTACGCTTCGCGGCCTCACCTGGAAGCACGATCGTGGACTGGCACCGCTGGTCGCCACAGCGCGCGAATTCGCGGTGCGACGGCCGGATGTGAGCATTGAATGGGAAGCGCGCAGCCTGCACGAATTCGGCGACGTGTCGGTCGCGACTGTCGCGAACCGGTATGACATGATCGTGATCGATCATCCGTTCATGGGCGAGGTGGCGCGCGATGGCTATCTGCGCGCGATGGATGAGTTGCTCGCGCCGCAGACGCTCGCGACGCTCGGGAGCGAGTCTGTGGGCGCTTCGCATCGGAGCTATTTCTATAAAGGCCATCAGTGGGCGCTCGCCATTGACGCCGCGTCGCAAGTCAGCGGCTACCGTCTCGACCTCATGCAGGCAGCCGGCGCTGCCGTGCCCGCGACATGGCGCGGGGTGATCGAACTTGCGAAGGCGCAGCGCCGAGGATTTGTCGCATTGCCGCTGCTGCCGCTCGATGCGCTGATGTCGTTTTTCAGCCTGTGCGCCGCGGCCGGCGAGCCATGTTTTTCGCGCGACGACGGCCGCGTGGTCAGCCGCGAGAACGGTGAGCGCGCGCTGTGGGCGCTGAAGACGCTCGCGGATCACGCCATCGACGGTGCGCTATTCGCGAACCCCATCGCCATCTGGGAGCGGATGAGCACGACCGACGACATTGCGTATTGCCCTTTGGCGTTCGGCTATTCCAACTACTCGCGGCCAGGCTACCGGCGGTCGTTGGTCTCGTTCACGAACGTGCCAACCGGCGCCGGAGCGACGCTGGGCGGCGCCGGACTCGCGATCACGGCGAACTGTGCGGATGTCAACGCCGCGGCCGAGTACGCGGCGTGGGTCGCCGGCGCAGAGTGCCAGCGCACGCTGTACGTCGAATCGGGCGGGCAGCCGGGGAACCGCCGCGCGTGGATCGATCCCGGCGCAAACGCCATCGCCAACGGCTATTTCCGCGACACGCTGTCTGCGCTCGAGCACGCCTTTGTCCGCCCGCGCTACGCCGGGTTCGTGGAATTTCAGACCGCCGCTGCGAAGCCGGTCGCGGCCTGCGTCAAGGGCGGCGAATCGCCGGCGGGCGCGCTCGACGCGTTGAATGATCTGTATGCCGGCTCGCTCGCCAGCCAGGTAAGGTAAGTGGTTGCGCATGCGGGAGCAGTTGCTCCGAATTCCAAACAAGCCACGAACACACCTCGGATCACGTTTTTGAGATAACAATGCTTGTAAAGCATTGATTCATGCCAAGTGGTGTTCTGACTGCGACTTGATCTGACAAACTAGCAGGTAAGGGCTTGTTGAAAAACGCGAAAAACCGCTTGCTGACGCGCGCGGCTCAGAATTGGGTGCTTGCGTTAGCAGCGACTTACCGAGCCGCGACCGTGAGGGCGCCGGTCGGATAGCCTTTTTCAACACGCTCTTGAGCCGCAGCGCGCGCTTCGCCTCCGCGGACGCGTGGCTTCGCTCCGTCTACATTCCAGTCCTTTGCGCCGCTTCCAACGGTTCAGCATGAGGCTGCCCGCAGTCCAAAACAGGCGAGCACGCGTCGGTCATTTGCGTAAACGAGTACTTTACCGAGTTGGCCTTCAGAAGTTTGCGATTGCGCTATAAGATATTGGAGTGAAAATTATGTCGCTTCGGAAGATTTCGCGTATTTCGTTCTTCGGGAATCTGCCAAAGGTTCTATTGTTGTTTTCGGCCGCTGCCACAATATACGCACAAACCGGAAGTATCGTCGGTACGGTGCAGGATGCGACGGGGGCAAGTGTGCCTGCCGCTACAGTGACCGCCAAAAGTGTCGCAACGGCGGCCGTCCGAAGCGTAACGACTGACGCTTCCGGCACGTATGTCATTCCGAATCTTGCTGCCGGGCGCTACGACATCACGGTTGAGAAGGAGGGCTTTTCGCCGCTTCGATTTCCAAACGTCGAACTCACCGTGGCACAAAGTCTCACGCTGAACGGCACGCTCACGGTAGGACCCGTTTCGCAGGCGATCGAGGTGTCGGGCTCCGCAATACCAACGGTCGATCTGGAGGACGCGCAGATTAGCACGATTGTCGATCAGAAGCGTATTGAAGATCTACCTCTCATCACTCGAGATCCGTATCAGTTGGTGCTGCTCGCGCCTGGAGTTCAACAGACGACGAGCTCGCTGGGAGGGTTTTCGGTGAACGGGCAGCGGGAGCGGAACAACAATTTCCTCCTGGATGGAACCGATAACAACGACACCGCCGTTCCGGGAATACCGGGCGGCGTCAGCTCGATTAATCCCGACTCTACACAAGAATTTCGGGTGATTACAAACAACTTTCTTCCCGAATTCGGCCGCAACGCCGGGGCGATCGTCGATATCGTGACACGCAGCGGATCGAACCAGTTTCATGGCGACGCTTACGAGTTCAACCGCGTAAACGCTCTGGCCGCGCGCGACTACTTCAATGGCAAACCTGACCCGCAGAATCCGTTCGTTCGCAACCAGTTTGGTTTCTCATTGGGCGGGCCGATCATCAAGGACAAGACATTCTTCTTTGCAAATTCAGAATGGGACCGATTCCGGACAACATTAACGAATTCGGCCGTGGTGCCAACGCCTGCGTTCAAAACCGGTGTGTTCGACTACAACGGGCAAGGCATCAACCTGGCGAGTCCTGCTTCGCCGAACAACGCACAGGGGCTGCCGCTGGATCCGGCTATGCAAAAAATATTGGCGCGCTATCCCAACCCGAACGGGCCGGCGGTGGATAGCATACGGGGAATCTATTTTTTCCCGACGGGCACGCCGCTCGATGCCGCCGGTGTTACTTACCGTCTGGATCACCATCTGAGCGAAAAATACAGCTTTTTTGCGCGCTACATCTATAACGGGCTAACGAACGGAAACTCTTTGGCCGAAGTCTTCCCGGGCGTGGGCGGTTTCGCTACGGGTCAACAGAGCCACAACGGCTCCTTCAACTTCATCGCAGCATTCCGGCCGAATTTGGTGAATGAATTTCGCTTCGGGCTGAACAAAAGCGACGATGTCTTCACGTGTAATGGACGAAGCGTCATTGACACGGCTAGCACTCCTGACAGGTTCGGGTTCGGGACGGACTACAACTTTAATTTGTCCAATGGCGTGTCCACCATCGGGGACTTTGGCTGTGGCGCACTGGGGGACAGCAACGCTCAGTTCCGGCGCGCAGGAACTTGGCATATCGTGAATCAACTTTCCTGGGTGGTGCGAAATCACAACATAAAAGTAGGTGGAGAATTCCGCTACGTATACGAGAACGGCTATGACGCATTCGGCTCCCGGCCCGCTGTCGATTTCACCGCATTCGGGAATTTTGGTATTCCGGTTGTGAACTGCACCGGCGACTGCGCCAACGACGAGGTACTCCAGACTATGGCGGCAGCGCTGCTGGGCGTTCCCGGCATTCAATCGCAAACCCAGTTCTTCAACGCGCGCGGACAGCGAACGCCGACGGACTTCAGGCGATTCGTACAGCACGAGTACGGTGTATTCGCGCAGGATTCCTGGAAAATTCGAAGTAACCTGACGATCCAGTTCGGACTGCGCTATGAGTTCGACGGAGTTCCATTCGAGCGAGACGGAAATTTATCGAACCTTCTGAATCAACAGCCGTGGGTTACGCCGCCGATCACGTTCCAGACGGTTGGGCCAGGGACGGGAAGACAAATGTACAACAGCGATCCATACGATTTTGAGCCTCGCTTGGGCGTGGCATGGGATCCGTTCCGGAACGGCAAGACATCGTTGCGGGCGGGGTATGGCATCTTCCATGATCGAGTCTTTGGAAATCTGTTTACGAATTTGAAAGGGAATCCGCCTTTTGTTGCGGGCGTGCAGAATTTCCCAAACCAGAATTTTGGCAGTCCCGGGCAATCGATCGTGACGCTCGGCACGCTGATACCTCCGGCGACGCAACCGGCGCCATCCGCGACCGTCCAGGATGGAGCTCTACTTTCGACGGTTAACATTCTCGACCCTAATCTCAAGACCCCGTATACACAGGCTTGGAACGTTGGTATTCAGCGGCAGCTAGGCGGCGGGATGACGGTCGAGGCGGACTATGTAGGGTCGGGCACTCATCGGCTTTTCCGTTCCGTTGACGGGAATCCGCCGCTGCCGTGGCTGGTCGCCGCGGCCCACGCCGACGGGACATTGCCGTTGAATGTTTCTGGAGGCGCGCTTCGGATCGCTCCCTTACTCGGATTTCCGCAAGTCACAGGCAATCTCGCCTTCGAAGAGCCGATCGTTATCCGGTCAATTGGGAACGCCACTTACAACGGTCTGCAGATGATGTTTAATAAGCGGTTCCAGCGCGGAGTGCAGTTTCAGGCAGCGTATACCTGGTCGCATGCAATTGACGATGCGGCTGATCCATTGGTTGCGACTGGCGGCAATCGTAACATCGCTCGGAACTCCTTCAACCTTAAAGAGGAACGTGGAAGTTCAGATTATGACCTGAGGCACGGGCTAATACTCAACTATTTGTTCCAGCTTCCGTTTGGGCCGGGTCACCGCTATTTCAACAGCGGCTTCGGAGCACGAGCCCTTGGCGGCTGGGAGCTGTCCGGCATTTCCACTTTCCAAAGCGGGCGTCCGTTCGACATCTACAGCTCCCGGGATTCCGAATACACCGGGTTAAGCAACCGTCCAGACCTTGTAGGAGATCCCTCAATTCCTGCCGGTGCACCGAGGAATCAGACCGGTCCGCCGATCACGGCGTTTGCGCTTCAGCCGTTTGGCAGGCCAGGAAACCTCGGCAGAAATACCTTCACGAGCCCGAGATACTACAACACTAACCTGAGTCTGATGAAGAACACCGCCGTGACGGAGCGCATCAATTTGCAGTTTCGTGCCGAGGTTTACAACGTGTTTAATCGTATCCAGTTTGACCAACTGGGGACTGCCGGCGACACACTCGCCTCGCCGGGGACGTTCGGGCAATCTCTTTCCACGATTGTGGAGCCGGATGGGACCACTTCTGCGCGGCAGATTCAGCTTGCTCTGAAGCTGATATTCTGACGTCGGGATCTGGTAGGCGCAGTACCCCGTTGAGGGGCGTTTTGAAAACGCCCCGAACCGCTCGCTCACGCTCGCGGCTCAGAGTCGGGTCCGGTAGTTACAAGACCTTACTGCCGACTACAAAATGCTGTTTTTATTCGCGATGTCCGCGCGGATGATTCACGGTGATATTCTTCTGGCAGCGACTTATGAAAGCCATATTGATTGTTCCGAGCGTTATGCTGTGTGCAGCGGCAGCGCTGCCGGCAACCGCGAGAGACCGTGTGGAGACCGCGAACGGCATGCTTGAGTCGACCACATCGCCGAAAGACGGGGTGCGGAGTTTCAAAGGTATCCCGTTCGGGGCGCCGCCGGTCGGCGACTTGCGCTGGCGCGAGCCGCAACCTGTTAAGAACTGGACGGGCGTCCGCAATGCGGATAAGTTCGGCCCTGCATGCATGCAGAGGCTGTCGCCTGATGCCGACTATTGGCTGCGCAGCGACGGCATGAGCGAGGACTGCCTGTACTTAAATGTCTGGACCCCGGCTAAATCGGGCCACGAGAAGCTGCCGGTGCTCGTGTATATCTTCGGTGGTGGCTTCCAGAACGGCGACGGCTCGGAGCCGCGATACGACGGCGAGAGCATGGCGCGGCACGGGATTGTGGCGGTGTCGGTAAATTACCGCACCAACATTTTTGGCTTTTTTGCGCATCCGGAGCTGACCAAAGAATCGCCGCACCACGCGTCCGGCAACTACGGACTGCTGGATCAGGTTGCGGCGCTCAAATGGGTGCAGAAAAACATCGCGGCGTTTGGCGGCGATCCGAAGCGGGTGACGGTTGCGGGTGAATCGGCGGGGTCGATTTCGGTGAGCGCGCTAATGGCTTCGCCGTTGTCGAGGGACCTGATTGCAGGTGCAATTGGGGAGAGCGGCGCAATGATCTCGAGCCTGCCCGCGCGGCCTCTCTCGGAAGCCGAGCAACGCGGCGTCAAGTTCGGCGAGGCCGCGGGCGCGACAACGCTGGCTGCACTGCGCGCGTTGACGGCGGAGCAGATTCAGGAAGCGCAGGGTAAGGCGCGAGGCATACGTTTCAGTTCCACGCTTGATGGATATTTTCTGACGAAGCCGCTGCTGGAGGTTTATGAGGCGGGCGAGCAGGCGAAGATTCCGCTGCTGGCGGGATCGAACACCGAAGAAGGCTCGCCGCATATGGTGCTTGGCAATGCGGAGCCGACACCGGAGAATTTCGAAGCCGCGGTGCGAAAGGCTTTCGGTGCGAAAGCGGACGGATTGCTCAAGGCATACCCAGTGCACTCGCGCGACGAAGTTTTGGACGCCTCGATGGAACTGGCGAGCGCGCGCTTCATCTCGTATGGGACATGGCTGTGGACGGAACTGCAGATGAAGACAGGCGAGCCGGTGTATCGCTATTTGTACGCGCACCCTCGTCCGGAGTACACGGGAACTCCTGGACGTGAGGCGCCCGGACCTCAGCGGCCCGCACGCGGCGCGGTACATTCGTCCGAGATTCAATACGCGTTGGGCAATCTTGATATCGATCCGCGTTATAAGTGGAAAAAAGCGGACCACGAAGTGTCGAAGCTCATGCAGAGCTATTTCGTGAACTTCGTGAAGACGGGCAATCCGAATGGTCCGGGACTACCGGAATGGCCGGCATACAAGGCGAACAGTTACGAGCGGCTGCGGATTGACGTAACACCGAAGGTGGAGAAGGAAGACCGGGAGCGGTATCAGGCCTTCGGCGCGGCAATGCCGCACTCGAGATAGCGATGGAAACCACCTAAGTAGTGAAGTGTTTCAGTGATTAGAATCCTATTCGGCATCGAGTAGCATCTCTCGTGTGTGGCACGATAATCGGGAGTTGCTTTTTCTGACAGCCGAACAGCGGTAAGAGTTAACACGGAAGGCGCAGTCGCGCACGCTGCGGGCGGGTGACGTGTTCCGTGTGCGATCGATTCTGGCGATTGCGAATGCATGACGTATAGCGCGATCAAGCAGGACTTGAATACGGCGGCGCGGACGATTTCGCGTTGGAAGCAGCGGTTCGAAGAGTCCGGGCTGGACGGGCTGAAACCCCGGCATCGGGGCAGCAAGCCGCGGACCGCGGTCCCGGCGGTGCAGGCGAAGGTGTGCGGGAACATGCAACACAAACCCACTGAGGGCAGCACTGCATTCGTCCGTCCGCAGGCTGGCCGCGGAAATGGGCGTGAGCAAGTCGAGCGTGCATCGCATCTTGACGCAAGCGCGGCTGCAGCCGCACCGGCTGGAGCGGTACATGGCGAGTAACGACCCCGATTTTGAGAAAGCCGGCCGGCATCATTGGGTTATATCTACAGCCACCGCAGCGCGCAGCCGTCCTGCGGCGACGAGAAGACGGCTATTCAGGTTCGCATCGGAGGTGTTCAGCAATACCGCGACCGCTGCCAACGTCAGGTTTTGTGCAGCACTTGAAGGAATGGCTCCACATGGACTAGGACGTCGGCGACCCAGTCGAGCTCGCGCTTGATTTTGAAACGCACCTCGGTGGCGATCTCGTGAGACTGCATGACGGTCATGTGCGGGTCGACTTCCAGATGCAGGTCGACGTAGTATTGCAGGCCGGTGCGGCGGGCGAAACATTTTTCGATGCCGAGCGCGCCGGACACGCTCGCGGCAACGGCGCGGATCTGGCGCAGCTTGTCGGGATCGGGCGCGGTGTCCATCAATTGGAGGACGGTTTCGCGCACCACGTTAACGCCGACGAAGCCGATGATGATGCCTAAAACGAAGGCGCCGTAATGATCGGCCACCGCCCATGCGGGATGGAGGACCGCGATACCCACGGCGACGAGCGCGATGGTGTCCGACAGCACGTCAACGGCATCATTCCAGGAATCGGCCACCAGCGCGGTGCTGCGCATGCGGCGGCCGTAGTAGCGCTTCAATGACCACGTGATCGCCTTGACCACAATGGCCGCCACCAGCGGCCAGATCGCAAAGGTGGCGGGGACGTGCTCGTCGTCCGCGCGCTGCAACGAGTGGTAACAGATGAGCGAACCGGTGACGACCAGCAGGGTGCCGACGGCGAGCGCCGAAAGCGTTTCGACGCGGCCGTGTCCGTAGGGATGCTCCTGGTCGGGCGGTTTGGCCGCCATCCAGAGGCCGAAGAAAACCAGCCCCGATGCGAGGACGTCCGCGGCGGACTCCACGCCGCTCGACACCACGGAAGTGGATCTCGCATGAATGCCCACCAGGACCTTCGCGGCGGCCAGCGCGGCGCTTGTGAAGATGCTTGCAAGCGCAACGCGGCGGCCGAGCCGGTCCGCGGGGGTCATTTCTTCTTAGCGGTAGTGACCAGTACGTGGCTGCCCTTGGCGAGATCCGCGATCTCGATCCAGTTGAGCTTGCCGCCGTTGACGCGCAGCGAAACCCAGCCATGCTGCCCGACGTATGGCGTTTTAAAGAAGCGCGGGTCCCTCAAAAACACGGGTTGCGCACTTTTGCCTACCTTAAAGCTGATCGACAGTTCTCCCTTGTAGCGCTCCAGCACCGCGAACGTTTTCATTTTGCCGGCCTGAAAGGTAGGATGGCCGAACGTTACCGTTTCGCTGGCCCCTGGAAGCGAGAGACAGATTTCGCGAAGTTTCGTGAGGATGTTCTGCTCTTCCATAGCCAATGGTTCAATATATAAGCGTACATTAAGAAGGGGGTTGAAGGCACGTTCGACC
>JAICMB010000778.1 GCA_025929455.1 Bryobacteraceae bacterium
ATTATCGAAAATACGCCAGCGGCTGACGGCGCCGAGCGGGTTGGGAATCATTCCGTGCGGGCTCGGCACGTGGTGGAGAATCCAGGGAAGGATCTGCCAGTCGCCGCGAATCCAGCGATGCTGGCGGCGGCTGAAGCTGGCGTAATCGAGCGGGATGTTTTCGAGTAGTTCGATATCGGTGGCGAGCCCGACGCCTGCGTGCGCGCCTTCAATCAGGTCATGGCTCAGCAGGGACTCGGCGGGAAAACGGTTGCCGAGGATCGTATCGAACGCGGCAACATCGTAGATCGCCTTGCCGTGAAACGTGCCTTCGTTGAAGTAATCCTGCTGGATATCGGAAACCGAGCGGAGATAAGGATCAAGCCCGGAGGTGTCGGCGAAAACGCGCGTGAAGCGAGTGGCGGTGGCGCCGGGGAGGCCGATGGCGACGCGGGGCTGGATGACCGCATATCCACGCGTCCGCACGCGAGCCGCGGGATCGATCTGTACCTGGTTGCAGGGGTGCGAGATGGTTTCGACCATGCGGCGGCCGGCATTCGGCGGCAGCGCGGTGTCTGAATCGAGCGTGATGACGTAGCGGATGTTTTGTTTCAGCTTGCCGACGCGCAGAATGGCGGAGGAACCGTGGCCGGTGAGGAAGGCGTTGAGGTCTTCGATTTTGCCGCGTTTGCGTTCGCGGCCGATCCAGCAGCCTTCGGAATCCGACCACTCGCGAGAGCGGTGGAAGAGAAGAAAATTGCCCTCGGGGTAGTTCTTGTTGAGTTGGGCAATGCCATTCGCAACGATTTCGACTAACGCGGCGTCGCCCGGTTGATCGCGTTCGGGAGCGTCGAGGAAATCGGAGAAAAGCGCAAACGAAAGATTGGCGTCGCGATTCGCGAGATAGCGGACTTCGAGTTTTTCCACCTCGCGATAAATAGCGTTCTCGCTGACCAGCATCATCGGCACCACGACGAGGGTGGCGCATTCCGCCGGAATACCGCGCTCATAATCCATGCGCGGCAACTTTGATGGCGGGTACGCGGCGACGATGAAGGCGTGAACAATCTGGATGGCGAGCTCGCTCAGCGGAATGATGGCGAGTGCGCCCAGGATGACAAGAAGAGTGGGGCTGTGGACGCCGGCGCCGTTCGCAAGCTCCAGAGCCAGCACATCGAGACTCAGCGTCAGACCGAAGACGAACAGGAAGTAGAGAAGGACCGAGTGACGCCGCGTGACGCGAACGAACCGCACGCGCAGAGGAAGGTGAGCGCCGGCGCGGCGCTCGAGCTCGGCGATTCCGTCCGCGACGAGAAAATAGGGAACCAGCCCGCAGGAGGGGTCGGTCTGCTCTTCCGCGAGAACCACTGCCATGCGCGCGACATCGCGCTCATTAACGCCGGACCAGCGCGCGATGCGATCGACCTCATGACGGCAGCGGTCGCGTGTTTCGAAATCGCTGGCGGGGTAGACACCGGAGGGATCGCGCCGCAGCTCTTCATCCACCACGCTTACCCGCTCGAATACTTTACGGACGTCGAGACGGGAGAGCGCACGCAGGCTGCCAAAAGCGCGCGCGGCGGCGCTTGCGCTGAGAGCCTCGCGGCGGGCTTCCTCACGCGCGATTTCGACGAGAGGGCGGCCGGCTTTTTCGATTTCGAGCTGGAACGCCGGCAACGCGTCGTCTTCGCCCTGCAGCAATTCGGCAAGGGCCGCGAGAAACGTGGAGTTGTATGCGTAGGGCTGGCCATCCATCCGGCCGAGCATGGCTTGCTGCGCCTCTTCCCCGTGGCGGGCGCTGGCGATGAGGCGGTCTGCCCACAGATAGGCGGCTTCGCGGTGCTGCTGCGCGCTGGCGGCGTCCACCGCAAGCCGGGTGAGTTCCTCCAGAAGGGCAAGCCGCAGCAATTG
>JAICMB010000794.1 GCA_025929455.1 Bryobacteraceae bacterium
AAGATCGCGCCGGTGCCGTATTCCATCAGCACGAAATTGGCGACATAGACCGGCAGTTTCCAATTCGGATCGAACGGATGGATCGCCCTGATCCCGGTATCGAAGCCCTGCTTCTCCGCCGTGTCGATGATTTCCTGAGCGGTGCCGTGGCGTTTGGCCTCCGCGATAAACGCGGCCAGCTTCTGGTTTTTGGCAGCGGCGGCTTGTGCCAGCGGATGGTCCGGCGCGATCGCCATGAACTTCGCTCCGAACAGCGTGTCATGCCGGGTTGTGAAGATTTTCAACTCGGTTTCGCCTGATGGCGTGGTCGCGGAGTCGAGCGCGAAGCGCACCAGCATGCCTTCGCTGCGGCCGATCCAGTTACGCTGCATCAGCCGTACCTTGTCTGGCCAGCGATCCAGCGTGTCGAGCGCGTCCAGGAGTTCCTGCGAATATTTGGTGATCTTGAAAACCCACTGGTTCATTTCGCGCTGTTCGACGACAGCGCCAGAACGCCAGCCTCGCCCATCGATCACCTACTCGTTGGCGAGCACCGTCATGTCAACCGGATCCCAGTTGATCTTGCGCTGCTCGCGCTCGGCGAGACCAGCGCGCAGAAAATCGAGAAACAGTTTCTGCTGATGCTTGTAATAGGAGGGATCGCAGGTCGCGAATTCCCTGCTCCAGTCGAGCGACAGTCCGATCGACCGTAGCTGCTTTTTCATCGCCGCGATGTTGTCGTAAGTCCAGGCCTTGGGCGCTACCTTGCGCTCGATCGCCGCGTTTTCAGCAGGCAGCCCGAAGGCGTCCCAGCCCATCGGGTGCAGCACGTTGTAGCCCTTGGCGCGCATGAAGCGCGCCAGCACGTCACCGAGCGTATAGTTCCGCACATGGCCGATGTGGATGCGCCCGGACGGATACGGGAACATCTCAAGCACGTAATATTTCGGCCGCGGGTCATCGTTTTTTGACGCGAATATCGCCTTCTCTTCCCACTGGCGCTGCCAGCGTGGTTCGGATTCGCGTGCGTTGTACCGTTCGGAGCTCATGGAATAGCGGGGCTTTTCGTGGATTCGTCCCTTTTTCGGACGGCGGGACTAGGCCACAAAAGCAGCTGGGGGGTCAACGCCCGCAGCTCAAAATGCCCATAGCGGACGCCTCAACTTGCCAGCGCTACCGCACCATCGCTTAGCGGCCCGAGGCCGTGCTCAATCACCGCGTTGCGGCCTAGATGTTTGGCGGCATAGAGAGCCGCGTCGGCGGCCTCGATCAGGTCGGCGGGCCGGCTACTCGCATCCGGTTTGGTACACGCCACGCCGACGCTGACGGTCACGGTTTCATGGTTGCTTGTGGAGTGCGGCATCGCAAGTTTCTGCACCTCGACTCGTACCAGCTCGCCGGTCTCGCGTGCTTGCGCGAGTCCCGTGTTGGGCAGCAGCAAGCAGAATTCCTCGCCTCCGTAGCGTGCCGCAAATCCCATGCAGTCGTCGGCGATGGTTGCCAGCGTTTCGCCGACCCGGGTGAGGCATGCGTCGCCTTCGGGATGGCCGTAGGTGTCATTGAACAGCTTGAAATGATCGACGTCGATCATCAGCAGCGACATCTCGCTCTGATGTTGCTGTGCCTTCATCCATTCGAAATCGAGTCTGCTCTGGAAACCGCGGCGATTGGCAAGCCCGGACAGCATATCTATCGACGCAATCACGGTGAGGCGGTCATTGGTCGCGACCAGTTCGCGCTCACGCTGACCGAGCTGCGCCGCCATCGCGTTAAACGCGCGGGCCA
>JAICMB010000187.1 GCA_025929455.1 Bryobacteraceae bacterium
AGGCGTGGCGCATTTTTTGGAGAAGCGTGCCGCGAATTTCACAGGCCGCTGACGGACGGAAATGGATTTCGCCTACTCCGCGCGATCGCTCGAATTGCAAGCACGCCTGCGCGCGTTTATGGACGCGCACATTTATCCGAACGAGCGGCTCTGCGACGAGCAGATTCGAGCGCACGGCTGGCAGCCGACGCCGGTTATCGAAGAATTGAAGGCGAAGGCGCGCGTGGAAGGGCTCTGGAATCTGTTCCTGCCGGAGTCGGAGTACGGCGCGGGTCTCACGAACGTCGAATATGCGCCATTGTGCGAAATCATGGGGCGGTCCGCGATGGCGCCGGAAGTGTTCAACTGCTCCGCGCCGGACACCGGCAACATGGAAGTGCTGGTGCGGTACGGCACGCCCGAGCAGAAGGAGCGCTGGCTGCGGCCGCTGCTGGATGGCGAAATACGGTCGTGCTTCTGCATGACGGAGCCAGCCGTGGCGTCGTCGGACGCGACCAACATCGAAGCGCGCATCGAACGCGACGGCGGTGATTATGTACTGAACGGGCTGAAGTGGTGGTCGTCGGGAGCGGGCGACCCGCGCTGCAAGATCGCGATCTTCATGGGAAAGACGAACCCCGACGCGCCGCGGCACAATCAGCAGTCGATGATACTCGTGCCGCTAGACACGCCAGGAGTAAAGATCAGGCGCATGCTTCCGGTATTCGGGTACGATCATGCGCCGCACGGGCACGGCGAGATCGCGTTCGAGAACGTGCGCGTGCCCGCCGAAAACCTACTGCTTGGGGAAGGGCGCGGGTTCGATATCGCGCAGGGGCGGTTGGGACCCGGGCGCATACACCATTGCATGCGGCTGATCGGCGTTGCGGAACGCGCGCTGGAAGCCATGTGCGAGCGGGTCCGCGGGCGCGTGGCCTTCGGCAAAACACTCGCGGAGCAAGGGACCATTCGCGTGGAGATTGCACGTTCGCGCATCGAGATTGACCAGGCCCGGCTGCTGGTGCTGAAGGCGGCGCATCTCATGGATACGGAGGGCAACAAGGCCGCGCGCGCGGAGATCGCGATGATTAAGGTCGTCGCGCCGAATGTCGCGTTGCATGTGCTCGACCGCGCGATCCAGGCGCACGGCGCCGCAGGGGTTTCGGGCGATACCTTCCTGGCCGCGGCCTGGGCAAATTCGCGGACGCTGCGGCTCGCCGATGGACCGGACGAGGTGCATCTGGAGAGTGTGGCGAAGCTGGAGTTGGCCAAGGGGCAATGAGCCGGCAGTGGGGCGGCCAGTCTTGCTGGCTGCCCGCCCGCAGCATTATGCAAATGCCGTCGTGGGGCAGGCGTCCCCGCCTGCAGCGGGTGTCCACACCCGCTTGTCCACTGTTGCACCACGCAGCACCCAAACTGCCGACCCTTCGGATACGGCTCCGCTGCGAAGTGGATCAGGTGTCCTTGCCTGCTGCGCGTTCAAGCGCCGCTCGGCCGCTGTCGCAGCGCCGCTCCATTTTCACCCACGCCGCTGCGCGCACGGAAGCAATTCGGGTCTGGAGTGGCCAACCCTTAACCCGGGCATGGGCTACAAGGAAGTGGGGCTCGCCAGTAATTCCTGTGCAGTCGAAAGCTGCGCGGCATCGTGCGGCGGCGGCCAACCCGCCGCAGGCTGACAGCCTGCCCACGTCGGGCCTGCTGCTGTGTTGTGGTGCTGCGCTTACGCCTTGGCGCCGTGTGCGGTTAAAAGCGGCACCAACTCGGGGCAGGTGTTTTCAGCAGCGGCAAGCGGCGTAATGCCCGCGTCGGAAGTGGCCTCCAGATCGGCGCCGACTTCCAGTAGCGCTTCCACCGTGTCGCGATTCCCGCGAACGATCGCGGCGATGAGCGCGGTGGTGCCCTGCTCGGCGTGCGCGTTCAGATCTGCGCCGCGTGCGGCGAGCGCGCGGAGGGCGGCGGTCTGCCCGTGAACCGCGGCTGTGATCAGAGCGGTGGATCCCAGCGGATCGCGCGACTCGAGATGGGCGCCGCGGTCGAGCAGCATATTGACGGCGTCCACATTGCCCTGCGCAGCCGCAATTAGCAGCGGCGGACGGCCGCGCTGATCGCCGGTCGCATTGGCGTCTGCGCCGCTTTCGAGCAGCTTCCAAACGATCGCCGCGCCCCCACTAATCGCTACCGCGAGCGCGGAGGTGCCGTCCAGCAGGCGCGCATTGGGATCGGCGCCGGCGGACAGCAACGCGCAAACCGCCTCCAGGTGATTGCCCGTGATCGCCGCCAGCAGCGGTGTCAGCCCGGTGTCGCCAGCCAGGTTGACGTCCGCGCCGCGTCCGAGCAGCATCTCGATCACCGGTACGTGTCCGCCGGTTGCCGCGGCGATCAGGGCCGTCGTTCCAGCGCGCGCGTGCTCGTTGGGATTGGCGCCGCTCGCGAGCAGATGCCGCACGATATCGGCGTTGCCCTGCGTGGCCGCAAAGATCAGCACGGTGGCTTCGTTTTGATAGCGCGTGCGAAAATCGGCGCCCTGCACCAGCAGCAGGCGCACGATTTCGGCGTGACCCATGAGGCTGGCGGCCAACAGCGGAGTGATGCCATCGCGGCGCGCGTTCACCTTGACACCGCGTCCGAGCAAGGTGCGAACGCGCTCTACGTCGCCCTCGTAGGCGGCGGTGATCAACTCCTTTTCGCGCGGTGGCGGCACGTTTTTATAATCGCAAAGACGGCGCATCACGGGTGCTGGCCGCGGCGGTAGGCCTGCACGTTGCGTTCGTGCTGCGCGAGTGTGGTCGAAAACGCATGCCCGCCGGAGCCGTCCGGCCGAGCGACGAAGTACACGTAATCCGTATTGGCCGGGAACAGCGCGGCCTTCAACGAAGCGATGCCGGGATTCGCGATCGGACCGGGCGGCAGTCCCGCGTGCATATAGGTGTTGTACGGATTGGCGCTGTGGAGGTCGGAGCGGTAGATCGTTCCACGGTAACGGTTGTCGAGCATCGCCGCGTAAATCGTGGTGGGGTCGCAATCGAGGGCCATGCCCGTCTTCAGCCGGTTCCAGTACACCGAAGCGATCTCCGGGCGCTCGCCCGGCTGCGCGGTCTCCTTTTCAACCAGCGACGCCATCGTGACGACCTCATTCACCGGCGGCGCATCGGCGGGCGGCTTTAGCGCGTGCCAGCGTTTGCGAAATTCCGCCGTCATCACGCGGCAGACCTGCTGCGCCGTCATGTGGCGAGTGATGCGGTACGTTGACGGGAACAGATATCCTTCGAGCGTCGGCGCGCGCGGGGCAAGATCGCGAATCAGAGCAGCATTGTGCGCGGCCTTCAGGAAATCGGCGCTGCTCATCACGCCGAGCGATTGCAGGCGGTCGCCGATTTCGAACATGTTCGCGCCTTCCGGCACGGCGAGTTCGTAATAGAAAATATCGCCGCGGGCAATGCGGTCGAACACCGTCCAGATCGAAGCGGGCGATGCGAAGCGGTACTCGCCGGCTTGCAAGTGCGCGCGCGGACGCAGAGCGCGCACGAGTTCAAACTGCCAAGGCCAGCGAATGACGGCGTTTTCGGAAAGCTGGTGTGCGATGCCGCGCGTGCCGGTGCCCTTCCGAATGTCAACGAAGGTGTCGTGCTCAAAACCGGCGTACGGGACAGCGAGCGATGCGAGCACGCCGGCAACGGCGAGGATTACGAGCAGGATCAGGAGTAAGAACCAGCGCAGAACGCGCCGCCGTCTACGAGCCATGCAGTTCCGCGCTATAGCGTTGCGCGTCGAGATAGCTTTCGAGAAGAATGGCCGCGGAAAGGCGATCCACGGCCCCGGTGCGCTGCTGCCGCGTGTGATGGCCGGTCTCCCGCAACAGCCGCTCGGCTTGCACGCTGGTGAGGCGTTCGTCGCGAAGCTCGATCGGGAGACCGGTGGCCGCGTGCAGGCGTTGTGCAAACTCGCGCGTATAGCGCGCTTGCCGGCTTTCGGCGCCGCTCATGTGCAAGGGATCGCCCATCACGATCAGCGTCACACCGCGCGCTGAAGTGAGTTCGGTAAGACGCGCCAAGTCCTCACGGATGTTGGTGCGTTCCAGCGTGGGCAAGCCCTGCGCCGTGATACCAAGCTCGTCGCTTAGGGCGAGCCCGATACGTTTCTTACCGAGGTCAATGGCGAGAATGCGGCCACGCACAACCCCATGGTAGCGGGTGCGCGGCGTAGTGACTCGGAGCTAGAGTTTTCGCGCGAGGTGGCCCATGAACACGGCCAGCGCGCCGGCGCCGAGCGTCTTAACGAGACCCGGATGCGCGGATAGGAAATCGCTGGCGCGCTCCACAACGCTGCCGTCGCGCTGTTCCGCGTGATTCGCGAGCTTCTGCACATCCTCGGCCCGAACCTGCGAAGCCTGCTGCGGCGCGACCTGCCCGCTGCCCAGCAAGCTTGTAAGGTGGCCAAGCCCAGCCTGCTCCAGGAACCCGGTAATCGATCCGCCACTGCCGCCGACCGACGACAGCAGCGTGTTCAGGATTCCCGAACGCTGCTGGTTATCGGCGTTGCCCCACAGATGCGAGAGCAGTTGTCCGAACGGCGGTGTCTCGTGCGAACGCATAGCGCCCGCTAGAGCGCCTACGACGGATTCGTGCGGAGCACTGTGCATCGCCTGTTCGGCGTCTTGCGAGACGCGATCCGGATTCTTCTGTCCTTGTGCGTACTGCTGCAGCACGCCCCCTAGCTGCTGGAACAAATCACTCATTTTCCTTCTCCTGTGTCGTCGCGTCCGGTGGCAAAATCCTGTGTGTCCTGAACGACGGTCTGGCCGGTGTTGGGCTCCAGCACGCCCGGGGCGCGAAGGTCGAGATCGACCTCGCGGCCCCACTGCGGATCTACATTGTTGAGGCTGGACAGCACGGCCTCGCGCGCTTCAGGCGATTTCGCCGCGCCGTGAATGTACAGTTTGCCATCGTGCAAATAGACTTCGTCCAAGGCGACCTGACTGTGCTCGATAGTGTCGAACACGGTCCGGTATTTTTGTTTTAAGGCGTCGATGCGCTCCGCTGTGCTCGTCATAGCAGCCACACGGTGTTACAGCTCGATACGTAACTGCCGCGCGATCTCCAGTCTTGAGACTCCGCGAAGGGGAGCGCGTTTCCGTCAATCGTGTGCGGAACGGTTCGCGTTGATCAAGGCGAGCGCTGCAACGCAGGCCGTTTCAGTTTTCAGAACGGTAGGACCGAGCGAAACCGGGTTCCAGCCGGCGGCGATCGCGGCGGCGCGCTCGCGATCCGTCCAGCCGCCTTCGGGTCCTGCGAGCACAGCGCAGGTCGCGCCGGCTTGTAACCTTGTGATCAGCGGAGGCGCGCCAGGATCTTCATCAAGTAGAAGCCGCACGCCCGCTTCGACGCGCAGCGCCGTGTCGAATGTTACGGGCGGCTCGATAACCGGCAAGCGGTCGCGACGCGACTGCTCCGCCGCCTCCTGCGCGATCTTGCGCCAGCGTTCCATGCGCTTTGCGGCCGCGCGCTCCAGCCCTTTTTCGCTGCGCGCGGCGGCGACCGGGACAATGACGGCGGCGCCGAGTTCGGTAGCTTTCTCGATCATCCATTCGAACCGCTCGAAGCGCACCAGCGCGCATGCGACCGTTACACTCGGCAACTCGCGACCTGCAGGAATGGCCTCCAACACGGTGAACGAGACGAGGTCTTTATGCGCGGTGTCGATCTCGGCGAGATAAACGTTGGAGTTGTCGGAAATTTCGTACTTCTGCCCGCGCTCGACGCGCAGAACGCGCGTAAGATGATGCGCATCGGCGCCGGTGATGCGCGCGCGACCGCTGCGGACCTCATCGACAAAGAACCTGCGTCGCGCCATGTAGAATCAATCTTACGATTCATGATTGCGTTTCTGCGCGGGACGCTTCTTGAGAAGCATCCCAATCAAGTGATCCTCGAAACCGGCGGCGTTGGCTACGACGTGCAGATTCCGGTGTCTACGTATTCCGCGCTGCCCGGCGAAGGCGCGCCGGTGAACCTGCGCATTCACACGCACGTTCGTGAGGACGCGATCGCGCTGTTCGGATTTTTTACGGCGGAAGAGAAGGCGCTATTTGAGAAGCTGATCTCGGTAAGCGGTATCGGGCCGAAGCTTGGCATCACGGTTCTATCGGGGCTTGCGACTGGCGACCTGATCGCGGCCATCCGGCAGAACGAAGTCGCGCGGCTGGTGCGCATACCTGGCGTGGGGAAAAAAACCGCGGAGCGCATGGTGCTGGAGTTGAAGGACAAGCTGGACGGCATGGGTGGCGGCGCGGGGGTGGCAACACGGACTCCGGAAGCGACTCCGCCGCTGAGCGCGGTGGAGCAGGATGTGCTGTCAGCGCTGATGATTTTGGGCGGCGCGCGGCCGAATGCGGAGAGCGCGTTAAAAAAAGCGACGGCAGCGTTGCCGGATGCCGAGTTCGAGCCGCTGTTCCGGAGGGCGATGGAGTTGGTGCGGTGAGCATGAGGTACCACAGATCTGCAGAATCTTCGCAGATTCATTGTGGGGCAGGCGTCCACGCGTGCGGCCGTCTTCCTGACCGGCCTCTTCCTATTGAGTAATCCGTAAAAGGCTTTGGGCACTATGGGGGTCTGGTGCCCCGCTGCTGGCGTGGACCCCTGCCCCACAGGGCAGCGGAGACTGGCCGCGCCA
>JAICMB010000041.1 GCA_025929455.1 Bryobacteraceae bacterium
ACGACAACACCTCAGAATCATCACCTCGCGCGCAGATTCCGGAGTGGCGCGGCCAGTCTCCGCTGGCTGCGCTTCCTCCGCGTTGCGACTATCTGCCGGTGTAATCCTGCGGTACTAAATCCTAATTGCTTCGCAGCATGCGCACATTCCGCCGTGGGGCAGGCCTCCAGGCCTGCAGCGGGTCTCCAGACCCGCTTCGCCCGCTGCAGAAAACGGTCGGCATATAAGCCGCCGCGTACGGTCGTTGCGGCTCCGCTGCTTCGCGGGCCAGGCTTTCAACCTGCGGCCGGTTTCCAAACCGGCCCTCGCCCCGGGCGTCCGCTCCTCAGAACTGAGTCACGCTCAGCGTATTCCCGTCGGGATCCTTAAACCACGCCACTCTCGCCCCGCTCGGTGACGTCCAAATCCCCAGGTCATCCTGCGGGATCCCCTCGTACCGCTCAAACGTGACGCCCCGGTTCCCGAGCGCCTTCACGGCGCTCACTATATCGGGAACATCCCACCCGAGCACGGTGTGTTTGGCGGGTTCCAGTTCGAGCACGGTGGTGATGCGCAGCATGACGCCACCGGCATCGATTACCAGCGCGTACTGGTCTTCCGCGATCAGCTCCAGCCCCAGCACACCATAGTAAAAATCCCGCGCCGCGATGGGATTCCGGGTGGGGACGAATGCGACGATGCGCGCCGTGCTCAACGGCGATCGCTCTGTTGGCGCCTGGTCAGGACTCACGGCGAAAGCTCCATGGTCAGCCTATCGCCTGTACGCGCAAAATACAAGGCTAAAATTCGCGCACTTTTCCGAATTTATCGCAGGATTCCGGTGTGGCCCAGCGAATATCGCCCCGGCTGTGGATACACGCATAACCCGTGCGGGCCGCGCCCGACCGGAATGCGCGCAATCAGATGCCCGTCGCGAGTGTCGATCGCGTACACCTCGCTGTTGTAGCGGCCGGACAGCCACAGCACGCGCCCGTCCGCGGACACACCGCCCATATCTGGGCTGCCGCCGCCGGGCAGCACCCATTTTGCGACAATCGCCTGAGTCGCAAAATCGAACACCGTAACGCTGCCCTCGCCGCGGTTCGACACGTACAGATAGCGCGCATCGCGGCTCGGATATAAGCCATGCGCACCGCGTCCGGTCGGGATGAACCCGATCTTTTTGAACTTATGCGGATCGATTACGTGCATGCCGTTTGCGTCCATATCGGCAACATACATGACGCGACCGTCGGGCGACGTTTTCACGTCCTGCGGCGCGCGGCCGTGCCCCAGTTTTAGCTCGCCCACTACCGACTGATACGCAATGTCGATTTTGATCAAGCTGCCGGAATACTCGCAGCTCGCGATGGCGTAGCGGCCGTTTGCCGTGAAGTCCATGTGATCGACACCGGCGCACGGCACGTGCACCTTGTTGATGAGTTGCATGGTGTTCGCATCGCGAAAATCGAGGCGGTGCCGCCGCTCCGCGACCACGATCGCGTACTTCCCGTCGGGCGTGTAATACATGTTGTACGGATCGTCAACCGGAATGGTCTCGCCCATCTTCCCCGTGCGCGGATCGATGCGCGTGAGGCTGTCGCCCAGGTCGTTCAACACCCACAGCGTTTTCAGATCCCACGACGGCGTGACGTGCTGCGGCTCATGGCCGACGTTGAACGTTTCTACGACGCGATAGGTACGCGGATCGATGACGTCGACGCGATCGCTGTCCGTATCCGGCACGTACACGAGCGGACGGAAGTTGCGCACGACGGGACTGAGCATGTTGGGACCGGCAGCGGCGTAAATGTTTGCCGGGTTCAACACCGGCGGCATGCCGGGCAACGGATCGGTGTCCGGATCGAAGTCGCTCGGCGCCTTGAGAAAATATGCCTCTTTGACAACGGGCGGCCCCGAGTGATTATGGTGATGATGGCGTTTGGCAACAGCCGGAATTGAAATGAAAGACGCGGCGGCGAGCCCCGCCGCAAAAATCGTGAGCGGACGCGCTATTGAAGCCAGCGGTCGAGATTCTCCTTCACAAATTCATCATCTCGCAAATGCGGATACGCACGGCAAACACGGTCGATTTCCTGCGCTTGTCCGGGCGATAAATCCTCGTGCTCATCCAGGCACCAGCGGCCCGCGAGCAAGCCTTGCCGCCGCAAAATTTCGTGGAGGCCCGCAATACAGCCGCGAAAATTATTGGCAGCATCGAACAGCGCGGCATTGGCATCGGTCATTTCATCGGCGATGCGCAGCCATGCGGGCGAGACGGGTGCGCCGCGCTCGTTCTTGATACGCTGCAGCATTTCGACCGCGCACTTGGTCCACACCGCCCAGTGGCCGAGCAAGCCGCCCGAGAAGGCGGGATGAAGCAGGTCGAGCACAATATGATCGTCGTTGCCGGTATAGAGCGCGATTTCGGCACGCCCGCTGTCGCGCACGGCGCGGAGGACGTCGATCGTTTGATAGCGGTTGAAGGGCGCGATTTTGATGCCCGCAACGTTTGGGATTTCTGCGAAACGTCGCCAGAAATCGTATGGCAGCACGCGTCCGCCAACCGCGGGCTGTAGATAAAACCCGAACAGCGGCAGGACTTCGGCGACGGCGCGCGCGTGCGCGATCAGTTCATCGATACTCGCATCCCGCAGAGCGGACAGGCTTAGCAGCGCGGCATCGTATCCGAGGCGCGCGGCGGTATTTGCCTCCGCTACCGCTTGTGCGGTGCCGCCGCAAACGCCCGCGACTGCGATGACATCGCGTCCTCGCATCTCTTCAGCAGCGAGCGCGAGGACCGGCTCGTACAGGCCGATATCGCGGATCGCGAACTGAGTCGTGTGTACGCCAACCGCGAGTCCGCCGGCCCCGGCAGCGAGATAGTAGCGGCTCAGGGCGCGCTGGCGCCGCTCGTCGAGGCGGAGCGCGGAGGTAAGCGCCAGCGGGTGCGCGGGGATAACGAGACCCTTCAGAAGCTTTTCGCGCAGATTAGTCATGGGACTGGATGTGGGGCAGGTTGCCAACCTGCGGCGGATTGTTAATCCGCCTAGTCGTCCGCAAACGCAACAAGCGAGTATTCATCAAAACTGCCCCGACCTTGTTTGAAAATGCGTCGGCTTGCGCAGCGTCGGGCCGCCGGCGGAGATCCAGTCCGCGATCATGTCAATCACCTGAGGGACAGTGAAGTGCGGTGTCCCGAACCACGCCCAGAACGCGGAAGCATCGCTGAGCAGCGCCGTCTCCGCTTCACTGCCCTCAAATACCGGCTCGACGCCGAAGCGCGCCGCGAACTGATTTGCGATCCAGCGCACCTGCAGCGTCTCAGGGCCGGTAAGATTCATCACCCGCGGCGGCGATTCGGCTAGACACAGCGCGCGCAGCGCCGCCGAATTGGCGTCGCCTTGCCAGATCACGTTGACGTGGCCCATCGTGAGATCGACCTGATGCCGCGCATACACGCGCTCGCCAATATCGAGCAGCACGCCGTAGCGAGGCTCGACAGCGTAGTTCAACCGCAGCAGCGTGACGGCTGTGTCGTGACGCTCCGAAAAGTACTCGAACACACGCTCGCGCGCCAGGGCCGACTGGGCATACTCACCGACGGGCGCCGTCGGTGTCCGCTCGGTAGCGGGCGATCCGACCGGCACGAACGGATACACGTTGCCCGTCGAAAACGCCACAATGCGCGACGCCTCGTAGCGTTCCGCGATGATGGCCGGCAGCAGCGCGTTGGTTGCCCAAGTCAGGCACGCGGCGCCCGCGGAACCGAACTTACGGCCCGCCATAAAGATGACGTTCGCCGCCCCCGGCAACCTGCTGAGTTGCTTGCGATCGAGCAGATCGACCGTAATCGTATCGATGTCGGGGATCGGCGAGCGTGCGACGGCGAACACCCGTTTGCCGGGCGCGGCACGCATGGCGCGGCGCACCAGACTCGGTCCCATTTTCCCGCCGGCGCCGATCACGACGATGTCCCCGGGCAGAGCGGCGAGCGCCGCGCAGTCGGCTTCGGACGGGCGCGCGAGCACGTCTTCGAGTTCTTCGAGCGTCATCCTAATTCAAACCCCGCGATGGCATATGTTCGCACGATATCGATGCCTGCGCCAGCGGGACCGCCGGCCACAGCTCGCGTCATGCGAGTGAGACGCCGCACGGGCGCGAAAGCATACGCGTGCGCAAGATCGACGGCGTGTTCGTTCTCGGGAAACAGATCCCACATCACCGGTTCATCCACATGCCGCTTGAGAAACTCGTGCAGCATTTGCCGCACCGCCGCGATGTCGTCGCCGCGGCACGGCCCGAAGTACGCCGCACGCGAACCCGGCCGCGCGTGTGCGACGGCGCCGCCCGATCGGAAACATTCCGGCTCGAATTGACGTGGCGCGGCGGAACCGGCGCGCAGCCAGCGCTCGATCGGGCGCTGCGCAATAAATCCGGCGCGTTCGTACACCGGGCGGCCTTGGTCGGTGGCGTCGAGGCCGATCCAGCCGACGTGCTGCCGCTCGCAATGGGCGATCGCGTGATGGATCAGCGCGCTCGCGAAACCGCGGCGGCGGAATGGCGCGCCGGTCAGCACCATCCCGATCCACGCGAATGCCGCCCCGTAGGAGACCGCCGTAGTCGTCGCAGCGAGCGTGTCCTCACAATCGATGCCAAAGCAGCCTTCGGGAGCGATGCGCAGCAGTTTCAGCCAGTCCGCCACAGTCTGGTTCCAGCCGGCTTCGTCTTTAAGCGCCATGCAGCGCGGCAGGTCGGCCGGCGTGAGCAGACGGATGGGCCCTCCCGTTGGCCGCTCACGCATGCTTGTGGCACGGCCAGTCTTGCCGGCTGCGCTCGGGCCGCTCGGCAGGCAGCAAGACTACCTGCACTACATGCGCCGTGAGCACGCTAGAACGTGATGCGCAGCTTCAGCCGGATGGTGCGGCGGCTATCCACGCCATCTTGCGGATAGCTCGCCATCAGGCGGCCGAAGTTTGGATTGCGGGTCACATCGGTGATGGGTTGCAGCTTCAACGTATTGGGATCGACCGTGACGTTGAAGTCGCCGAGATACATGAACTGCCCGTCGGCGCCGCCCTGGTCGGGCGACAGCAGCGGGTGATTCATGAGATTGTTGGCCTCCGCCCCGAGGTCGGCGACAAAGCGCTCGCCGATGTGAAACTTCTTGTGCACGCCGAGGTTGAGGCCCCAGGTTCCGGGTCCCCACAGCACGTTACGACGGATGACCTGCGGATTGTCGAGGGCATCCGCGCCGACGGTCGGCACCGCGAAGGCATTAGGATCGAACATCTGGTCGCCCTGGCGCACGTTGGGATTGCTCACGACCAGCGGACGATACGACGTGCCGTTGAAATCGCCCACCGCATCGATGAACGTGCTCGCGATATTGCCGGGAGCAATCGGGCCGCAGTCGTCGCAGTACCAGAATGGCGTGAAGCCGGTGCCGGACTTTATGAACAGTTGCCAGGTCGTCTCCCAGCCGCCCGCGAGAGCGTTCGTGAGCCCGCCCCAGTTGCTGCCGAAGCGCTTGCCGTTGCCGAACGGAAGCTCCGCCACGCTGTAAAACACGAAGCGGTGCTTAGGGACGAAGGAGTCGAAGCTGTAGTCGCGGTCGGGGTTGAACTGGTTGTAAACGGTTCCGCCCAGAGTGGAGTTGGCGGTATCGAGTGAACTCGTGGTCTGGTGCAGATACGTATAGAATGCATCGAACAGCAGCCCGCCGGAGAAGCGGCGCTTCACTTCGAACTGCGCCGCGTTCATGGCGGCGTGTCCGTAGTTGCCGTAGCTGGCGATGTCATCGCCAAATGCGGGGTACGGAAGACGCGCGCGATCGGCATCCGAGTAATCGCAATCGCCGTTGTTGACGGGATCGCAAGCCGTGACGCCATCGCCGGTGGAGGTGCCGAACGGAGCATTATTCGGCGGGATCATGTTGAGGTCGCGCCCGGCGATGAGGTTGTGCATGCGCGTGCCGAGATAGGAAGCGCGCACCGACATGTTCGCGCCAAGCTCATGCTCGAACGTGGCGTTGAATTGGTCAATCCGCGGTTCTTTGAGGTCGAACGGAATGGCGTTGAACGACAGCAGACCGCCCGACAGGCGCGGCGTCCCGCCCGCGAGCGGGTTGACGCCATGCACGAAACCGGGCCATGGCTGCAGCGAAGCCGCTGCGGTGCTGCCCGAGGAGACGCCCTGATTGAACGGGCTCGACGCCATGGCATCGCGCATACCCTGCGCGGCCGAGGTCGGGAAGTACCAGCCGTAGCCGCCGCGGACGACGCTCTTGTCCGTCACACGCCAGGCCACGCCGGCGCGCGGCGCGATCTTGGTCCAGTCGGTTTTCACGAGCGAGCGCGGCAAACCGATCTGATCTGCCGTGACGACACCGTACTGGATGATGCGGTTGTCGATATACGGCAGCGTCTTTTTGGAAGGAACTACGAAGCGGCCCTTTTGGCCGTCCGGTCCGACGTAGTTGGGGTCGAAGTTGAGGATGAGGTCGTTGGCCTCCGTGAATGGCGTAATGATTTCGTAACGCACGCCGGCGTTGACGGTGACGCGTGAATTCACTTTCCAGTCGTCCTGGACGAAGTAGCCTTGCTCCCAGTTCTGCACATTCATGGCCGGGCGTGTGGCACTGACGTAGGACGCAGTGTTAGCGGGCAGGCCCATCAGGAAGCGTGCCATCGCGTCGGGTCCGGTGCCGGTGTAGGTGAG
The DNA here is from genome assembly GCA_025929455.1 of Bryobacteraceae bacterium. The sequence continues at coordinate 6,700 of JAICMB010000041.1, forward strand.
CAGGCCGCGCGGGTTGCCGCGATTGGCGACGAAGCCGTCTTCGGCCACGTTGCGCACCAGGTCGATACCGGCCTTGAACGTGTGCGCCCCGTGCATCCAGGAAAGCGTGTCGCCGTAAGTGGACAGGTCCTGATTCTGGTTGCGGTCGACGCTGCGGCCGCCGTTGCCGAACGAAGCGAAACCCTTGCTGTTGCCGATCGTGACCGCCAGATTGCCATACGTGTTCAGCACCGATTGACCTACCAGCGCGCCGTAGGCTTGAATGTCGCTCTGATCGAAGCCGATGCTGGTGAGGAATTGCGACGTCGTTTGATTCGCGTGTGTGTAGCGGTCCTGGATGTTGAAGCCGCCGCGCAACTCGTTAACGAGGCTGGTCGTGAACAGGTGCGTATAGGATAACGATAGCGTGTGCGTGCTCATGTCGGTCGGCCGCAAACCGAGCCCGGTGTACGGCGCCTGCACATAGGCATTGTCGATATCCCAGTTCGAGATGTTGTAGACGGCGGAGAGTTGGTTGCGCTCGTTGAAGGTGTGGTCGATGCGCACGGTGCCGAGGTCACGGTCGGACTTGCCCGGTTCGGATGCGAAGAAATCAGACAGCCGGCCCGAGGTCGGATTGATGGGCTGCGATGCGCTGATCGAAGGGAAGTACAGGCTGACCAGCTTACTCGTGACCGGGTTCATGAGTCGCTGCGGAATGCGGACGAGACGCTGCCCGAGCCCGCCCACGGTGTCGCCGGCGATTTCTTCGGGCGTGAGCGTTACGCCGGCAGGCACGCGTGGCTTGGCGGAATCGGACAACTGCGAGAAGTCGCCCTGGGTCAACAGCGGACCGGGCATGGAGGTGCTTTCGGTCAGCGTGGGCGAGCGGGAGAACCGCTTCTCGTAGGCGAACATAAAATACGTGTTCTTGAGTTTCGGCACGGGGCCGCTGAAAGAGCCGCCGAACTCGTTGAGGTTGAAGTAGGGATTGGGATAAGACGACTGCGCCGGAGTGGGCAGAAACTGCGATTGCGCGATTTTCTGGTTCAGGTCCCACGCGGCGAGCGCTGCGTTCTTGTTGTTGTAGAACGCCGAGCCGTGATACTGGTCGCCGCCGCGCGCCGTCTCAATGCGGACGTTCGCGACGCCGGCGTATTCGGCGGTGAAGTCGTTCGACATAATGCTGATTTCGCCGACGGCTTCGAGCGACGGCTGACTCGCTGTCGGCTGGCCGAAGATGCCGCCGTTGGAGCGCTGGCCATCGAGCGAGAAGCTGGCGCCATAGGTCTGCGCGCCGATAAATTTGAACGCGTTGCTGTCACTGGAATCGCCCTGTGTGATGTTCGGATTCAGGTAGAGGAACGAGTAAATATCGCGGCTGTCGCGCGGCAGTTCGTTCACCACGAAATTGTTCAGCGTTTGCGTGATGGTTTGGTTTTCGGTTTGGATCAGCGGCGCCTCGGACGTGATTTCGATCGTTTGCGCGGCGGCCGCGGGTTTGAGCGTCGCGTCTGCGCGGACCACGCCGCCCGGCGTGAGTGCGATGTTGACGACTTCCGTCGTGCCGAAGCCAGGTGCGGTTGCCGAGACTTTGTAACTGCCGGAACGCAGGGCGGACGCTTCGTAGGTGCCTGCGTCGCCGGTGATGACCCGACGCGAAAGCTTGGTGGCGGTATCGGTTACGGTGACGGTTGCGCCGGGCACAACCGCGCCGGAGCTATCGTTGACGGTCCCCCGTATGGTGCCCAAATCCGTTCCTTGCGCGGACAGAATGGCCATACAGGCGAGAAAAGACACAAATACAGATAAGAGCCTCTGCATGAGAGGGAACAAACCTCCTGAAGGTGTTCCTGCACTGTACCACAGAGCGCTCCGACCGGAAATACTGCTTTTATGTGGTAATCCGCGTGGGACAGCCGGTCGGTTTCTGCCGGCTGTCCGCGATGTTACGCCTTAGAACGCAAACCGCAACTGAAAATCAATCCGCCGGTTATTCGCCGCCGTCCGGCTCGGGCCGAAGCCGCCCGCGAGCGACGTCGAGGTTCCGAACAGCGGAGAGCTGAGGTTGCCGATCGGCGCGCCGAAGTTGGTGTCGTTGAACAGATTGCGCGCGTTGACCGAAAGTGTCACGTTGTATTTCCGGCCGGTGGAAACCGGACCGAATATAGAATGGAAGCCGCCACGGCCGCCGAACCCACCGCCACGCCCGCCGCGTCCGCCTCCGTTGAATCCGCTGCCCCCGCTCTTCTCGGGCCCGAAGCCCCAGGTCTTGCTGACGCGCAAATTCATTTCGAAAAACGACGGTCCTTCAAGGAAGTTGCGCGGTATGACCTGCTGGCCCGGCGCGGGATTCAGCACGAAGGCGCCATACGGCGTCATGATCGAACCCGGCGTTCCGGCGGCCACCAGCGCGGGACGCTCGTTGTAGAGCGCATCGCCGTTAGTGTCGAGGCCGGTGGTCACATCGAATGGCGCACCCGAGTGCGCCATCATGAACGGGCTCAGCCGGATGCCCCACTTCGCCATAATGGAGCCGCCCAGAAATACGCGGTGCCGGATGTCGTACTGGGCGCGGCCGTATTCATCGCTCAGATCGTAATCGTTTGCCGGGAACGAGCTCGCTCCATCGGTGTTGCTCCTCGCGTGATTGAACGAGTAGAACCCGAATAGCGAAAACCAGCTTCCGACGCGGGTGTTGAAATTGGTCATGAGCTGGTTCTGATTCAGAATGCCGGCCGACTCGTATTGATAGATATCGCCGACGTTGCCGTAGGGCCGCACACCGCCGGCGCGCGTAATGGGGTCGAAAGTGCCTGGCAGGGGCGCGTTAATATCGCGCGCCATCAATAGATGCACGCCGCGTGAGTTGGTGAAGTTCACCGTCACGCTCGTGTTTTTGCCGAGTTGCCGCTCCACCCCTATCGCGCTCTGGATGATGTAGGGCGCGCGAATGTTGGGGTCCACCTGCCACCGGATTTGCGACTGAGTGGGCGCGGGCAACTGGTCCAGCGCCGGCACGGAGCAGGTTGGCGCGGTGGGGTTATCCACAGTGCATGCGTCCAGGAAAAACGTGGGATTGAAAACACGAATGGACTGCTGATTCAGGCCGTTGTACCGCAAAGCCTGCAGCGAGAGACTGTCGGTCACACGGCTATAGAAAATGCCGGAGCCGCCGCGAATCACCGTTTTGGCGCGGGTAGATCCCTTGCCGCCTTGACCCGGCGCCCACGCAAACCCGACGCGCGGAGCGAAATCCGTCCAATCATGGATATTGGTCTGCGTCTCATAGCGCAGGCCCAGGCTGAGCGTGAAATTCGGCTTCACGCGCCAGTCATCCTGAATGAAGGGGCCGAAGTCAACCTGCGAGATGGAGGCCAGGGGATTACCGGTTGAGATCGAAAACTGAGAAGGAACCGCCTGGCCCAGCAGCGTTTGGCGGTACTGCTCGAGCGAGGTAAACATGAAGGTGCCGCCGAAGTTGCTCATGGCAACATCGTTCAATTCCTCGCCGCGGATGCGGACGCCGAATTTGACGCTGTGCGGGCCCTTCACGAATGATGTGTAGTTCTGAATCTCCCAGTAGCGCGTCAGGCTGGACGAAACGCCCACGCCGGAACCGCCGGTCGAGAACGCACCTCCGACGCTGACAACGGGCAGCGTGTTGCCGTTCTGCACGCTGTCTTCGTTCTGAAATTCAAACCGCGTTTCGTTGATGATGCTGCTATGGATGACTGCCGTTTCGGTGAGCTGTCCGGTATGCGATTGCAGCGAGGTGTTATACGCGCGTCCCGGCAGCGTACTGGCGCTTAGTCCATTGTTGGTGAAATCGCTTTCGACGAAGCGGTAGCGCGCCGTTAACGTGTTGTTCGGCGTCAGCGCGTAATCGATACGCGGGCTGAACGACGTGCGAGTCTGCGGCGAGAAGACCGCGGCGCTGTAGCGCACGTCCTGCAGCGAAGTATTTAAGATGTCGGTGTTGATGATGGACTGATCGTCGATCGCGCGGCGATCGAAATCGACAAAAAACGAAGCCTTCTTGCTCAGTGCGCCGCCCAGGTTGCCACCATACCAGCGCGTTTGAAAGCTGGGCGTCTGGCCGGTCAAAAGGAAGGGGTTGCGCGAGTTGAACATGCCGTCGCTGATCGTAAAACGCGCCTCGCCGTGGAAGGTGTCAGTTCCCGGCTTGGTGAATATCTGGATGCGTCCGAAGCCGAGCTTGTCGTATTCCGCCGAAAACGGATTCTGGTTGATACGAATTTCGCGAATGCTCGACTTGGGCGGCAACTGCCCGCCCGTAAAGCCGTCGATGTAGATCTGGCCGCCATCGGGACCGGCCGAGGGCCCCGCAAGGGCCTGCAGATCCTGCTGCAGGTCGTCGGGATCGTCCGACAGCGCATCGAGATCCTCGCCCTTTAACACGATCGAACTGGCATTGCTCGATGGATCTGTGGAGACTTGGTTATTGCCCTCTTCCTGTACCGTGACTTCCTGCTTCTGCGCTTCCACCCGCAACTGAATATTCAGCGTCGCAACAGCGCCGCCATTGATGGTCACCTTGGCGGGTTGGAACTGCGTCAACCCCGGCGAGGTGGCCTGCACGGTCCACTCGCCCGGTGCGAGACCGGTGAAGCTGTAGGAGCCATCCGCTTGCGAAGTGGCGGTTTTCGCCACTCCCGCAGGACCCGCCGCTGTAACGGTGGCGCCGGGAATAACCGCGCCCGATTCATCGCTCAAAACGCCCTTCAGCGTTCCGAGCGATTGCGCGGGCAACAGCACGGCGAAACTTAAAAACGTTACAACTACTGCAACGGCAATCTTCTTCATATTGTTCTTCTTCGTCCTCTGAAAGGATATTGTTTAGGCGACGGTCTATGCCGCGCGCCGGCTTTGTGCCCCTGCTATTCCTCGGGAACCCCTACATCCAGGTTCCACGCCCCGAGGTTAACGGCTCCGCCCTCGCGCGGCGCGGCCCGCAAAAAGGGCTCTACACCTGCGACTACGTTGCTCGCATAAAGGTTGCTTTCATCCGGACCGCTCGGGCCGATCCCGCTCGCGCCGGAGATGATCAACGCCTCGCCGGGCTTGAGTTCCGAAAGTGGGACGGGCGGCAACTGTGCCAGCATGTGCTGCAGATCGAAGTTGCCGTTGCGGCCGGCTCCACTGGGCGCCCCGGGTCCGCCCTGTGCGGCCTGCGCGCCGTAGTCGCCGTACTTACGGCGAGCATGCTCACCGCCCGCACCGCTGGCGGGCTCGGAGCCGTTCTCACCGCCACGCCCGCGGCCGTGCTCGGCATTTGAGCCGCTGGCGCCCGCACTGCCCGCCTTGGCGGCATTCAAACGCATGGCCATGAAGGTCGCGGTTTGCTCGGGAATACGGCGCACCATGGTATCCGAACCCAAGTGGATCGTTACGGGCTGTTTGGTGGTCAAGTCTTTAATGGTGATTTCATTCGCCGCAGGCTTGACTGAGACCACCGTGCCGGCGATGGTGCGGAACGAACCGGAGACAATCTCTTCCGCTTTCACGGCAGTGCCGTCGGCGTTCTTATCGCCAAGTACGCGGACGTCATCGCCCGGACGAAGCTGCGCGAGCGTGCTCGGCAGGGCATCCTGCCATTTCACCGAGCCAGGTTTGTAACGGCGGTAGTTGACGGTTCCAGAAACATCGACGGCAACGGTTTTTGCCTCGCGGCCCCGAGTTTGGACGGTAATTTCTTTCTTATCCGGATCGACCGCCGTAACTTTGCCGGCAATGCTGCGGGTGAGCCATTCGGCGCGGTCACGCTCCTGTTTTTTGGCTATCTCGGCTTTCGTCAT
>JAICMB010000761.1 GCA_025929455.1 Bryobacteraceae bacterium
GCTCGAACCCGGTTCCGGCCTGGAAGGAAAACTGAAAACGGCGCGCAAAGGAGTGGGCGTCTACACGCTTACCGTGCAAGGACGCGCCGCTCACGCCGGCGTCGATTTCGCATCGGGCGCGAGCGCGATTGTGGAACTCGCACGCCAGGTCGAGCGTGTCGCGGCATTCACCAACGTGCAACGCGGCATCACGGTCAATCCGGGCGTCATCTCCGGCGGTACGCGCAGCAACGTGATCGCGTCCGAAGCTCGCGCCGAAGTCGATATCCGCATCTCGCGCGCCCGCGATTCCACCGCGCTCGATCGCAAGTTTCACGCGCTCAAACCGGTCGATAGCCGTTGCACGCTCAGCGTCGAAGGCGGACTTAACCGCCCTCCGATGGAGCGCTCGCCCGCAATCGCAAAACTGTTCACGAAAGCCCGCCAGCTCGGCAACGAAATCGGCCTTGACCTGGATGAATCGAGCACCGGCGGCGGTAGCGACGGCAACTTCACGGCCGCGCTCGGCATCCCTACCCTCGACGGCCTTGGCGCTGCCGGCGAAGGCGCCCACGCCCCGCACGAAAGCATTCTCATCGACTGCATCGCGCCCCGCACTGCTTTGCTTGCGGGCCTGCTCGCGTCCCTTTAGCTAACGAATTGCGGCGGCGTCCGTCTATCCTGCGGAGAATTATCCATGACCCGACTGCTTGCTGCTCTTGCCATCCCGTGCGCGCTCGCCGCCGCTGACAACCGTTACCACGAGGACTTCCATCAGTCCTTTCCGCAGACCTCCGGGGGCACCCTGACCGTCCAGAATTTCAACGGCAGCGTTGACGTTACCGGCTGGGATCAGAACACGATCGACATTTCCGGAACCAAGTACGCCGACCGCCAAGAGGACCTCGCCGCGTTGAAAATCGATGCCGTGAAGTCCGGCAACGGCGTCCGCGTACGCACCGTCGGGCCCGAAGGCAAGCACGGCAACATGGGTGTGAAATACGTGATCCGCGTCCCGCGCAACACCACGCTCGAATCCATTAAGAGCTCCAATGGGTTCCTGAACGTCTCGAACGTAAACGGCAAGGCCGAGCTGCGAACCGCCAATGGCTCACTTCATATCGCTGATGTTTCGGGCAGCATCAAAGCCGCAACCAGTAATGGTGCGATCAACGTACGGTTGCGCAACGCGTCTGACGGTACGCCGGTCAGCGTCGCTACCAGCAACGGCAGCGTCGAAGTCGATATCGACAGCGGTAGCGTCCCCGCACTCGCTGCCGCAACGACGAACGGATCGATCACGCTGAAGCTGCCCGCCGCTGCGCGTGCCAATCTGCACGCCAACACCTCGTCTCACAACAGCATTCACAGCGATTTCAATCTCAACACCCAGGCCCGGAACGGCTCCGTTCTGGACGCCCAGATCAATGGCGGCGGCTCGCCTGTCACGTTGACGACGACCAACGGTTCCATCAGCATTGTGAAGCTTTGATGTGGGGCGGCCAGTCTCGCTGGCTGACGTTTGTCCGCCGCATCGCGCCCACCTTGGGCAGCCGGCATAATCCGACCGGCCGTCCGACTCGTTACACTTACACGGCGTCGCTGGCGTGATACGAGCTGCGCACCAGCGGCCCCGACTCGACGTGCGCAAAGCCCATGTCATACCCCGCGCGCTTGAGGTCCGCAAACTCCTCCGGCGTCGCATACCGCAGCACCGGCAAATGCCGCTGCGTAGGCCGTAGGTATTGACCGAGCGTCAGAATATCCACATTGTGCGCGCGCAGATCGCGCATGACCCGCAGCACTTCATCCTGCGTCTCGCCTAGCCCGAGCATCAGTCCGGACTTGGTCGGCACAAACGGACGCACTGTCTTCGCGTACGCCAGCATTTCAAGCGACCGCTCATAGCGCGCGCCCACCCGGACCTGCCGGTACAGCCGCGGCACCGTCTCGATGTTATGGTTCAGCACGTCCGGATGCGCGTTCATGACCATCTCCATCGCGAAATGCGCACCCTGAAAATCCGGCACGAGCA
>JAICMB010000250.1 GCA_025929455.1 Bryobacteraceae bacterium
CCGGCCTGATGTAAATCATCATCCAAGTACTCGATTTCGCCGGACGGGAACGTAACTTCAAAGCGAATCTTCCTTTGTTCGAGCTCCTGAACGCTGAACAACATTGCTGCACCTCGGGCGCACGCTCACCCGGCGCGCGCGAATCGCGCGCACACGGCAATTAAAAAAATCCGGGCGCGCTAGATTCAGTATAGCAGCCTAAGATGTTGAGTTTATAGCTCAAATACACGTCCGGCCCCCGCCTCCACGCACTTCGCGCCAAATGCCCGCCGCAGCGCCGCCGTCGCCTTCGCCCCCGTGCAATGCGCCGGCGCGATCGTATCTACATGCCGCGCCCGCAGCGCCGCCACCGCCGCACTGATCTCGCGATCGCCCGCCTCGTACAAATGCAACCCGCCAACCACCAGCCGCACGGGTTTTCCCCGATGCTGCGCCTCAACGGTCGCCAGCACGCGCCCGATCCCCGGATGCGCGCACGAAACGAGCACCACCAGCCCCTTCGACGTCTCCATCACCAGCGCCTCTTCCGCGGGCGCTCCCGCGATGCGTCCAGTGGTGTAAATCCCAGGCGCGATGCGCGCCGCTGCGGCGTGCGGTGTCGCATGCAATCCCACCTCCGCCGCCAGATCCGGCGCGGGCAGCATCCCGTCCAGCGCGCTTAACAACGCGTCCGGCATGTGCTTAAACACGCCGCCGCGAGGAGCCGCGTGCTCATGCGAGATCACGACCGCGTCGATGCTCGACTTTGCAACGCCCAGCGTGCGCAGGTTGGCGTTGAACGCCGCCGGATCGCCGCCTACGTCAAACAGTACCCGCCGGCCTTGAACCTCTACGAGCGCGCTAAATCCCCACGCGGTGTGCATGTCCGGCCGCGCGGCGCTGGTGTCCACCACAATAGTGATGCGGTCGGCCGCCGCTGCCGTCGAAACGGCGCAAGCGAACAGTACAAGCGACCACCGCAGCTTCAGACCGACCTCTCGATCGCCTCCAGATACGGCACCGCTGCGCGTAGGTCGGCGATGCGCTCTTCCTGGTTCTCCGCTTCGCGCTCAATGTTCAGCGGCCCGCGAAACCCGATCTCCTTCAGCTTGCGCACGAAGCGCTCAATTCCCACCGCGCCTTTGCCGAGCGGCCGCTCCGTGCCCAGCGCGTCCGGCTGGTCTTTCGGCGGCCAGTCGCCGTCTTTCGCGTGCACCGACAACACATGCGGAGCAAGCACGCCCAACGCCTCGATCGGATCGCCCGTCCCGTACAGAATCATGTTCGCGGGGTCAAAGTTGATGCCGACATTGCGCCGGTCGACCGCGCGCAGAAAATCGAGCAGCTCGCGCGCCGGCTCTTGCCCCGTTTCGAGCGCGAACGTCTGTCCGTTTTTCGCCGCGTGATCGCAAATCCGCCGGACGCCGTCGAGCACGTCGCGATAATCGGGGTTGCTGTTGTCGGCCGGAATGAAGCCGACATGGCACGCGATGCTCTTCACGCCCAGCTCGGCCGCGAACGAGCTCACATCGAGCGTACGCTGGATCCGCTCCTTGCGCGTCTCGCGCGGAACGAACCCAACCGTCCGCTGCACGGTCGGTATGTCTGCGTAGCTCTCGCCGTTGTAGGCGCAGAACACCGTCACGAGCGTGAACTGTTCCTCCTTCAGCGCGTCGCGCCAGTCCGCCGTGAAGTTGCCGGTGAGCTCGGTCGCACCCGCGATGCCGAGCTGCCCGCAGCGCACCCCCAGCGATTTAATCTCGGAAAGGCGGTCGCGGTCCGCCCAGAACATTACGCCTGTTTCGCGATTTCTAAGTGCTTGCATGGAATGCGTGCTCCGTTTTCATTGCGCGCTTCAACCAGCAGGCGCGTCAGTCTCACGGCGGCGGCCGACTCTTCCGGCATACAGCGCGCGGGCCGCTCGCCGCGTGCAATGCAATCGGTGAAATATTGAATCTCGGCCTGATAGCCGTCCGTCTCCGGCTGCGGCAGTTCCTCGACGCTGCCGTCCTCGCGATATAGCGTGGGGGGCCGCCCCGCGGAGCTGTATTCCACGGTGCCTTTGTCTGCCACTACCGTGTACTCCATCGAGAACGGATACGATTTCGGGTGATGCCAGCCGCCGGCGACAATCGCCGTGCCCTGGCCCGGATAATGCAGCGCGCCCGTGATCACATCGATGCCGGCTTCCGCCTGCGCATATCCAGTCGCCGAAACCTCCGCCGGCGCGCCGAACAGATGCAGGCACATATCGACGTCGTGGATGAGCAAATCGAAAACGCCGCCGCCGCTTTTGTGCGGATCGCCCAGCCAGGTGCTCCATGCGGGCGCCGCGCAGCGCCGCCGCAAGGTCGCATGCCGCGCCGCGCCGAGCTTGCCGTCCACCAGTACGTCCCGCAGCGCGTTATAGATCGGCATGAAGCGCAACACCTGCGCGGTCATTAAGACGCGGCCGGACCGTTCCGCCTCGCGCACCATCGCATCGGCCGAATCGCCATCGAGCGCCATCGGCTTTTCGACCAGCACGTGCTTGCCCGCGCGCAGCGCCTCGATCGCCACCGGCGCGTGCATATAGGTCGGCAGGCAGATATCGACGGCGTCAATGCTGCGGTCTTCCAGCACCGCCTCAATCTCGCCGTATTTCTTTACGCCCCCGAAATCGAATTTCTCGCCGGGCCCGCCCAGATTACCTTGGATCCCGCTCAAATCCCCGCCGCGTTTGCGCTCATCGGCGCTGCAAACCGCCGCCAGTTCCGCGCCGCGCACGCCGCGCAGCCCTTTTAAGTGCATGCTGCCCATGAACCCCAGGCCAAGCACCGCAATTCGCATAAGCAACATGGTACAAGACGGAGCGCCGTTTCACACGTTTCACCGCCATCCTTTGCTCGCGAGCCAGTCCTCCCACCAGCGCTCATTCTGCTTGAGATCTCAAGGGCGGAAGTCAAACAGCGCCGGAAAGCACGGGTGGCCCAACATGACACGGAGCCCTGCGCACCCCCTCACAGCGGCGCTCGCAATAATTTGCAGCGCACTGCCAGCGGAATCCGGCTTCGAGATGCTCGTGGCAGCACCCACCATGAGCGCGGTTGAAGAGCTGCAAGAAGGGTTCAAGCGATTACTCGATCCATTGCCGAGGGCCTGTACAGTGCTCACTGAACGGTCGTGATTTCTAACACAATCGAACTGCATAGCCCCGGAAGCATCTGCAGCGTTCGATCAAGTTCAGCGCGCATTGCAGAGGGTATCTTTTCTACCCATTTACCATAAACCGTGTTATTCAGTCCGAAAATCCGGTACTGCGACGCGCCGAGATTTCGGGCCAGGTCCTGGAGGTCGCCCACAGTATATTCTCTAACGTGTCCAACGAAGGGATCACTGTAATAGTAATGATCATAGGATCCGTAATTCGTCCGGCCGCGGAGGACACCTAGACGTTTTCTGACGTTCACTGCATTAGGGACTTCGATGAGCATCGTGCCGCCAGGTTTCAACGCGTGCAGCGCGGACTCCAATACTACTCGTGGAGAACAATGGAGATGTTCGATGCAATGGAAGCTGGTGACTACATCAACAGAGTGCCGGCCAAACTTCTGAGCTAAATCGTATGTTGAAATCTCACTTGGTATGAATTGAACCCCGGAGGCCTCAAGAAGTCGTACCTGATCTGAAATGTCCGTTGGTGAACTGGCCTTGTGCTCCCAGTATTGACCTAGCATATCAACTACATACACGCGCATACCAAGCTGAGCTAGGACACCGTTATGGGCTGATACGCCTCCACCCAAATCGACGAGGGTTCCCTGTTCCCGGTATAAGTTGAGCACCCGAACAACATCGGCCTCCCACCGAAGCTCGCCCTGGAATTCCGGCGGATACCCCGCTCTCAAATCTGCTACCCGCCGCGCGACCTCGTGCCTGCTCAGGGCGCTTTTTGAAGCGGAGCTGCTCATCATGCTATTCCCTCACCAATACAATCTCGAGTGCGACATCTGACGACATCTGACTAACCGCAGTTCCCGGAGTTGCGCTAGTTCGGATTTCCTATAGTCATATAGTCCACCAAATCGGATGCTCCAGTGCAAGGGACCGTGAACGAGTCGTGGGCTTCGACCTACATGCGCGCCGGCGGCTCGTGGTGCCGCTGCCGGTTATCGTCTGGCCCGTAGCGACTGTGGGGGTCAGAATCGTGAGGAGCAGCCGTTTCACACCGGAACAGTTTAACGCCATTTAGAGGGCCGGTGATATGCTGCGTGCGCTTGAAATCACATCTGGAATTGTTGCAGGAATCCGCACTGAACCGGCGGCGTGTTCTTGCCATATTCCGGGCCGGTGCCACACGCGCAATCATTGGTCCCGTATCGCAGCGCGCCCGCAGAGGCCGACACCTGCACGGCGACGTGGTTTCGCGCGATCCACTCTGCGCGACGTGGGGCAATACGGCGAGGACGTCTCCTCGCGTACTATCGATGTGCACAGCGTATGCTTGCGGCAGAAAATCGAGGCGAACCCGCTACGGCCGCGCCACACCCTTATTGTGCGCGACATCAGCTGCCGCTTCGCGCGCGCTCACGTCACCGCCGCCATCCTTTGCCGGCGAGCCACTGCTCCCACCACCGCTGGTCGTCTTCGATGGCTCGCCGTTCCTCAATCGGCAATTCCGGGCCGAGCTCCGGAACGCGATGCAACGGCCCCAGTCCTACCTCGGCCCGCAATTCGTTCACGCGCGCCGGGTCCGCCAGTTTCCAGGGCCGCGCCCGCCCGTCCACCGGATCGTCCAGCCATTGCGTCCCATAGCGCTGCGGACGGCCCTCTTGCATCGCGATGCGATCTTCCAGATACGCCGCGTGCCATCGCGGAACGCGCCCCGCGTCCGCAGCCGCTTGCAGAAGGATGAGACAGTCCCGCTGCAACTGCGGGCCGCCGACCGCATGCTGCACGATAAGCCACGCCGCTTCCGCCCCGTCCTTGCCCGCTGCCTCCTCGTCGGGCCAACCGTGCTCAGCAATGAGTTCTTTGAGCCGGTTTGCATTCCGTACGTGCACAAGTTCCATGCGCGGAACATACGCGCCACCAAGTTCGCCGGATTCCACCAACTCTTTTCGCACGCGCAAGTCTTCCTCTCGCATGGCGAGGAGTTCGGAGCGGAGTGCAACCTTGAGCATGTTTGATTACCGGTTCAGCGGGTACTCGTTAATCCAGTGGAAGCCGCGCTCGAGCAGCGGGAATTTGCGGTCGGCGATTTTGCGAAGCTTCACGGTATCCGCCTTGCCTCGGGGTCTCAGGACCAGTTCGTTCGAACCGGTCTGCCGGTACGTGTAAATGCTCGCCTCTCCATTCGAAAAGACGGTCAACTTATGATGCGCCGCGTCATTTTGATAAAACGACCGCTCGGTCCGCGAATCCGCAAGCTCAATCATAAAACCGTATTTGCCGATCAAAACCGTTTTCCATCCTGAACCCGCGGCCTGCTCAACTGCATAGGTACCGGCCAGCGCCGGACGCGGTGATCCATCGCCGTACTCGCGATACGCGATAAAAGCAGAGTAGAACGTTCCAAGCACCATCGCTGTTACAAGGAGCGGCTTCGCTACCCAGCGCGCCTTTCGGATCCACGGCGCGAAACCGAATTCGGCATCGGGCGCCGGCACAGCGCGCCCAAGAAGGAACATGCCGGCCAGCCGCCGCCAATCGGGCACGGCAAGGAAAACGCAC
>JAICMB010000246.1 GCA_025929455.1 Bryobacteraceae bacterium
GCCCGCGAATTCACGCCGCTCCGCCGCAACTAGAACGACGGTCACGTTCGTCCCACGCAGGCCGGCGATTCAAGAGCGCGTCCGACATAGCCGTTGCCTCGGAACCATTCGACGGCGCGCGCGAACGCAACATCGGAACCGGCGGAAGTGAATCCGAGCTCGCGGCACGCTTTGTCGCAGTGAACAAACATTTTTTTGCGGGCCATTTTGACGCCGTCCAGTGGGGCGCGAGGCTCGCGGCCCGTGATATTGGCCCAGGCAGTCATAGCAGCGCCCGCGGCATAGGCGACGGCGTACGGAATTTTGCGGTGCGGAGGCTCGATGCCGGCGATCGCGCCGACGCGCTCCAGGATCTCGCGCAAGGTCAGATTATCGCCACCGAGGATGTAGCGCTCGCCGGGCTTGCCGCGTTCGGCGGCGAGCAGATGGCCTTCGGCGGTATCGCCGGCGTACACGATGTTCAAGCCCGTATCTACGTAAGCGGGCATGTTGCCGTTCAGAAAATCGACGACGATCTTTCCTGTCGGCGTGGGCTTGGCGTCGTGATCGCCGACCGGCGCCGTGGGATTGACGATGACGACGGGAAAGCCGCTCTCAGCAAATTGCAGCGCGACTTGCTCGGCGAGAAACTTGGAGCGCTTGTAATGACCTGTCATGTCGCCGAGCGAGACCGGCATGGTCTCGTCGCCCGGTTTATCTTTGGGAATACCGATGCAGCCGACGGTGCTGGTGTAGACGACGCGCTCGACGCCGGCCTCGCGCGCGGCGGCCAGCAGATTGCGCGTACCGTTGACGTTTGAATCGTAGAGTTCGTTGGGGTCTTTGGCCCACAGACGGTAGTCGGCCGCGACGTGGAACACGAGGCGGCAGCCCTCGACAGCGCGGAGCAGCGAGGCGGGATCGCGCAGATCGCCCTTGACGGTCTCGACGCGCAATTCGCGAACACGGCTGCCCGGACGCACCAGCGCGCGCACCTCGGCGCCGCGTGCGAGCAGGCGGCTAGCGACGTGCCAGCCTAGGAAACCGGAAGCGCCGGTAACCAGAACAGGCCCGGATGTGAAAAAATTGGCCACTTAAGTTAACGGAACGCCCACGACATCAGCTTGAACGTATCCGAGAATCGCGCGTTGATGCCGAGCGCCGCCGACGGCTCGTAGCCGCAGTGCATCATGCAGTGATCGCAGCGCGGATCGTTTCCGGCGCCGTACGCTTCCCAAGGCGTCCTGGTCATCAGCTCTTCGAACGTTTGATAGTGCGCGTCGGTGATGAGATAGCAGGGGCCCTTCCAGCCTTTGATGTTATAAGTCGGCGTGCCCCAGGCGGTGCAGGGATAATCGCGCTTGCCCTGCAGAAATTCCAGATACGTCGGTGTGGTGATGAGCGGATACTTTTTCGCGAGGCGGTCCACGCCTTTGAACTTTTCGACGATGTCATCGCGGGTCATGAAGATCTCGCGCTCGTTCACGGCCGAGTAGCCGTAGGCGGGCGCGATCATGTGCGCGTCCACATGGAACTGCGTAAGGTACTCGAACAGTTCCTCGATCTCGTTCATGTCGGTCTCGCGATAGACGGTGGTGTTGGTGGAGACGCGGAAGCCGGCGGCTTTGGCTACCTTGACGCCTTCGATGGCTTCGCGGAACACGCCCTCGCGCTCCACCGCGATGTCGTGGTTCTTTTCCATCCCGTCGAGGTGGACATTGAAGTAGAAGCGGTCAAACGGCTTGAACTCTTTCAGGCGCTTGCGGATGAACATGCCGTTGGTACAAAGGTAGATGGTCTTGTTGCGCTCTACGCAGGCGTCCACCAGTTGCGCGATCTCCGGGTACAGCGTGGGCTCACCACCGCAGACGGTGACGATCGGCGCGCCGCATTCGTCGACCGCATGCAGGCACTGCTCGAGTGACAGCTTCTGCGTGATGGTGCTTTCGTATTCGCGGATGCGTCCGCAACCGGTGCAGGTGAGATTGCAGGCGTGCAGCGGCTCCAGCATGAGCACCAGCGGGAAGCGCTTGTTGATCATGGGGTGCGGCTTGCGGTTTGAATGGCCGTTTTCGTGCGCGTAGACGATGCGGAACGGATTGTTATCGTCGTGTTCGGACGCTGCGTTCTTCTGCCATTCGGGCCGCGGGTGCAGCTTGTTCTTCATGATGTAACCCGCCATGCCCATGGTCATTGCCAGCGGAAATCTCATTGTTTGTCTAACTCCTCCGGACTGCCTGGCCGGTCGATTTCGCGTTGCGGAACTCGTTCAATGCCAGGAGCGGGAACGAATGCCGGTAGAGGTGATAACTCAGATAGAAGACCTTCGGAAAACCGGTTCCCGTAGCCAGCTCTTCGTCCCAGGTACCCGCCTGGTTCTGCGTTTTCACGAGATATTCGATGCCGTCGTAGAGGCTGGTGCTGGTGGTGTCGCCGCCGGCAAGCAGGGCCAGAATGGCCCACGCGGTCTGCGAGGGCGTGCTCGGAGCGGAGATAAACGAGTTGTGATCGTAGCTGGCGCAACTTTCGCCCCAGCCTCCGTCGAAATTCTGGATCGATCGTACCCATTCGAGCGCTCGCTGAATATACGCCTCATGATCGTTTTCGCCGGCCGCTTTCAAGCCGCGCAGAGCGAGAAACGTACCATATATATAGTCGACGCCCCAGCGGCCATACCAGCTACCATCTGTCTGCTGTGTGCGCTTAATATAAGCGACGCCGCGGCGAATGGCGGGATCGGAAGCGCGTATCCCGCATGTAACAAGAGCCTCCATCACGCGCCCGGTGATGTCGGGGCAGGTCGGGTCGAGCATGGCGTTGTGGTCGGCAAATGGGACGAAGCTGAGCAAACGCCAGTTGTTGTCGACGTCGAATGCAGCCCAGCCGCCGTCTTTACCTTGCATCGCGAGCAGCCACGCGATGGCGCGGCGCTCCGCGGCCTTCTGGGCGTTGAAGTTGGTCGCGCGCGAGCGGTTGAGCGCCAGCAGCACCATGGCCGTGTCGTCGATGTCGGGGTAAAACTCGTTCGCGAATTCGAAGTACCAGCCGGCGGGCTGGGCGTGCGGGCGTTTTACCGACCAGTCGCCGCGATGGCGGACTTCTTTGAGGAGTATCCAGTCGGCGGCGCGGCGCAGCGCTGCATCGGAGTCGCGCGCGCTTTCGCAGGTCCCGAGCGAAAAGCCGGCGATGGCGGTGTCCCACACGACCGAAAAGCAGGGCTGAAAGTAGAAGCCACGCTCGTCATTCACGAGCAGGCGATCGAATTGCCGCTGCGCTTCGATGCGGTCGGGATGTTGCTCGCCGTAGCCGAGCAGATCGAGCGCCATGATGATGTACATCATGGGCGGGTAGATGGCGCCGAGGCCGTCGGTGTAGCGGGTGCGCTCGAGCATCCATTGTTCGGCGCGGCGGATGGCGCGCTCGCGAACGCTGTGGACGGGGTGACGATCCCAGATCTTCAGCAGCTTGTCGAGGCGCAGGAAGAAGTTGCGCCAGGTAAACGTGCCGGCGTCGTGCTGGAACGTTACGGGCACCCCGGGAAGGAACAGTTCGTTTAAGTTAAAACCCGCGGGCACCGGACGCTGCGGATTGTACGCGTGAATGATGGAGAGCGGCGTAACGATGGCGCGCGTCCAGGACGACATCTGGTAAATGAAGTTGCCGAGCAGCGCCATTTCGGGCGGTACCGACGGGCAGCCCTCGCGCGGGTACAGACCGAAGATGCTGAGATTTATTTTGGTGTAGCTGTTGGCCCCCTGGATGCCACCGTGCGCGAGAATGCGCTCGCGCAAGCGATCCAGCCGTGCGGCAAATTCCCCGGGCGAGTAGGATTCCGCGCGCCCGGCGAGCTTCAGCGCGAAATACGCTTTCACGCAGGCGCTGATTTCGGACGGCCCTTGCGGGTAAATATTGAAGCCGCCGTCGGCCAGTTGACGGTCGAGCACCGCGCGCATTGCCTTATCGATCAGCGTGCGCGTCGGCGGGTTCCAGGCGCCGTTTTCGGGCGGATAGAGCCAGAGTTGCAACAGCAGCCAGTCGGATTCGAGCGTGCTGTCGGCGGTGAGGTCGGCGGCCCAGTAGCCGGACTCGTCCTGCGTAGTGATCAGGAATGCGGCGGCCCGCTGTGCAGCGGCGGCACTGGCCGTAAATTGCGAATCTTCTACCTGGAATCCAGGTGTCATGCGGACTGGGCGGGCGCGATGGTGGCCAGCCTCGGAACGGACCGCTCCAGCGCTCCCGGCAACTGGAAACGGACATCCTCGTCTTTGAGCGCCATTTCCTGGACGTCGCCGAATCCGAAGGTGGTCCTGAGGCGCGCGATCAAATCCTGCACCAGGTTCTCCGGCGCGGAGGCTCCGGCGGTGACGGCGACAGTACTCGCGTTTTCGAGCCAGCGCGGGTCGACTTCGTGCGCATCGTCGACGAGATAGGCCGGGACGCCCTCGTTGTGGCAGACCTCAACGAGGCGGCGCGAGTTGGAACTGTTTTGCGAGCCGACCACCAGCAGCACGTCCGTGAGCGGGACCACCGCTTTCACGCCCAGCTGCCGGTTTTCGGTGGCGTAACAGATGTCCTGCGTTTTTGGACCGATGATGGCGGGGAACCGCTCGCGCAGGCGCTGCACGATGTCGCGCGTTTCGTCGAGGCTGAGCGTGGTCTGGGTCAGATAGGCGGTGCGCTCGGGATCTTTGATGTCGAGGCGATCGACGTCTGCGACGGTGGAGACCAGCACAGCGGCGTCGGGCACCTCGCCCAGGGTGCCGATCACTTCATCGTGGCCGGCATGGCCGATGAGGACGATGGTGTAGCCCTGTTTGGCAAAACGAACCGCTTCGAGGTGAACTTTGGTTACCAGAGGGCAGGTGGCGTCTATGACGATAAGTTTGCGCTCGGCGGCTTCCTTGCGGACCGCCGGCGACACACCGTGCGCGCTAAAAATGACGCGCCCGCCTTCGGGAACTTCGCTCAATTCTTCGACGAATATGGCGCCGGCCTGTCGCAATTCGTCGACAACGTGGCGGTTATGAACGATTTCTTTGCGCACGTAGACGGGCGCGCCGTATAAATCGAGAACGATTTTGACCACGTCAATTGCGCGCACAACACCGGCGCAAAAGCCGCGAGGCCGGAGAAGGATTAGATTTTTACCACTGCTGCCCGCATCGTCACGGTGCATGGAAGCTCCATTATAGCAATGCGTTGAGGAAGGGCCGCGTGGACGAAGGCAGATTGAAAATCGGCCGCGGCATGGGCAGGCAGCAAGACTGCCCGCCCCACGCCGGAATTTGCGCGTTTGGGCATAGATCAGCCAGCGGAGACCGGCTGTCCTACGTTATGCTGCATTTGCGAAGTCGCGGAGGGCTTTCGCGGACTCGACGGAGTCGCCGTATTGGTAGTCGTGGGCGTAGGCGGAGCGGTTGTGCCGGCGGATAAACTGCTTGATTTCTGCTACTTGAAAAACGAAGCCATCCGTTTGCGGCGCGTAGGGCGCGGGGGTGTGGGAGGCGTCTTCGTTTTGCTTCACTTCTTCGGCGGCTTCGTGGGCTTCGAGTAACAGCGCGGCTTCCCGGAGTTCGGCTTCTTCGCGTTCGTGGCGCTCTTTCTGCAGCATGCGGAGGCGGTCGTGCGCGCGCTCGAACATTTTCCACTGGCGCTGCTCGTACATCGGCATATTGGCAAGGTCCTTGGTCATGCGGGCGACCACGGCGGCAATGGCGAGGGCGCTGTTGAGTTCAGGCCCGTTGTCGTCGGATAGA
>JAICMB010000465.1 GCA_025929455.1 Bryobacteraceae bacterium
ATGAAGGGCTCGCGCCTGTTCGTAAATTGGAATATTAACCAGCTACCCGATCCATACCTGTCGCTCCGCTCCAGCCTGAACGATCTGGTTCCCAATCCGTTCTACGGCGTCATCCAAACGGGCGCGCTCTCCGGTCCGAAGATCTCCCGCCAGCAATCGTTGTTGCCGTTTCCGCAGTACACTTCCGTTACGCAGGTGTTCGTTCCAGTAGCCAACTCAACCTATGAAGCAGGCACGCTGCAACTCGAAAAGCGCCTCTCGTCGACGCTGACCTTTCTCGCCGCCTACACGCGATCGAAGTCCATCGACGATGTTCGGACGCCGCTCGATGTCTATAACCGGAGGCTCGAGAAAGGCTTGTCGTCGTTCGATGCGCCCAACCAGTTCCGTCTCAGCGGCGTTTACAACATTCCATTCGGCCGCGATCGCGCCTTCGGCAAGGACCTCAATCCAGTCGTAAACGCGTTCCTCGGCGATTGGGACGTGGACGGCATTCTCACGATCCAGAGCGGCTTCCCCGTCTCGATCTCCCGGCCTTCCGTGAACAATGGCCAAAGCGCGCAAATCGATAATCCTTCGATTTACGGGTGGTTCGACACCGGCGTGTTCACGGTCGCTCCGCCGTACACCTTCGGCAATGTCGGTCCAGTGCTGCCCGACGTGCGGACCGACGCCACTCGCAATGTGGATCTCGTGGTGGTGAAGAATTTCAAGGTCAGCCGGCGGGATCACACGATTACGACGCAGTTCCGGTCGGAGTTTTTCAACTTGTTCAATCATCCGCAATTTGGCGCTCCCAACGGCAGCCCGTCGTCGCAGACGTTCGGACAGATTACCACGCTCGCCAATGCACCGCGCGATATTCAGTTCGCGTTGAAGGTGTTGTTCTAGTAAGGTGTTGTTCTGAGATGAATCGCCGCCATTTTTTGCGAAGCGCGGCCTCCCTGCTCGCCGCCGCGAAGATGGTCTCCGCGCGCGAGTTGGATTGCGATATCGCGGTCATCGGCGGCGGCGTGGGCGGCTTCGCGGCGGCGCTGGCCGCTTTGCGAAATGGCATGTCGGTGGTGCTTACCGAGGAGACGGACTGGATCGGCGGCCAGCTCACCGCTCAGGCCGTTCCGCCTGACGAGCACCCCTGGATTGAACAGTTCGGCTGCACCGCCAACTACCGCGCCTACCGTGCTGCCGTGCGCGCTTATTATCGTGAGCATTACCCGCTCACATCGAGCGCGCGGAACCGCGTACACCTGAACCCCGGCAATGGATCGGTGTCGCGCCTGACGCACGAGGTCCATGTCTCGGTCGCTGTTTTGGAAGCGATGTTGGCTCCCTATGCTGGCAGCGGGAAGTTAAAGCTGCTGCTCGAACATGTGCCCGTGTCTGCCGCCACAGTAGGCGACCGGATCAGCAGCGTATCGGTGCGCGATCTGAAAACGGGTGCGGAGCGCGCTATCGCCGCACGTTATTTTCTGGACGCCACCGAGCTCGGCGACGTACTGCAACTGGCGAATGTGGAGCACGTTACCGGCGCGGAATCGCAGAAGCAGACCGGCGAGATGCATGCCGCGCCGGAACCGCAACCGGCCAACAGCCAGTCGTTCACATACTGCTTCGCGATGGATTACCTCGACGGCGAAGATCACACCATCGAGCGGCCTGGCGAGTACAACCAGTGGCGCGCATACGTGCCCCGCCTGACGCCGCCCTGGACGGGGCCGTTGTTCAGTTGGACCATGTGCGATCCGAGGACGCTGGCGCCGCGCCAAGCGTATTTCGACCCCAATCCGCGGAGTACCCAGCGCCGCGGCCTGAATCTTTGGGTTTATCGCAGAATTGCCGATCCCGCTAATTTCGAGCCGGGGTTTTACCCGAGCGGCATCACGCTGGTGAACTGGCCACAAAACGATTTCTGGCTTGGCGACCTTGTGACCGCGAGCACGCCAGGGAGACAGGAACTCCTCGGCCGCGCCAAGCAGTTGAGTCTGTCATTCCTGTACTGGATGCAGACGGAGGCGCCGCGGCCGGACGGACGCGCCGGCTGGAAGGGCCTGCGCCTGCGCAAGGATATTGTCGGCACCGAAGACGGTCTGGCCAAGACTGCCTACGTTCGCGAATCGCGACGCATCAAGGCCGCATTCACGGTTCTCGAGCAGCATGTCGGAACCGATATGCGTATGAAGATGACCGGCAAAAATCGCGACGAAATATCAGCCGAGGCATTCCCGGACACTGTCGGCGTCGGATGTTACCGCATCGACCTGCACCCTTCGGCGCGCGGGACGAACTATATTGACGTCAGCTCACTGCCGTTCCAGATTCCGCTGGGGACGTTAATCCCTCAGCGCGTCGACAACCTACTGCCCGCCTGTAAGAACATTGGGACCACGCACATCACCAACGGATGCTATCGTCTGCATCCGGTGGAATGGAACATCGGCGAAGCAGCGGGAATGGTTGCGGCCTACGCCATCAGAGCAAAAGAATCGCCCCGCGGCATCCGCTCCAATGTCAGGCATCTGTCGTCACTGCAGGCGCTGTTGCGTGAACAGGGCTTCGAGCTGGAGTGGCCTCGCGTACACGCCGTCTGACGTGATGGCCGGGCCGGCACGGATCTCGCGGGCGTGCTCACCTGTGCGGCCCTGAGTCGTGGCGAAGTATGCCGGCAACCCCGACTCGCGGCTTTGATGCAGGAGCGCGCCTTCGCGCCTGGCCCGTTCTCGCGCATCACTGTCGCGGCAAGCAAGAGGGCAACGTCGCGCGACGGCGCAAGCGCCTCACCAAACCCGCCACTCTGTATCGAGCCCGCCAAAAAACGAAATGCCCACCCCTTGTGAGGGTGAGCATTTCCATCTGCCTGCTCGCGCAGGCCCCTGTTCTACCAGGGTGATGTTCATGGGAGAATCAGATTCCGGCGGAAACGCAACCGTCAAAACCTGTTTGTGATTGGATAATAGGGTTCCGGCGGTTTGGAGTCAAGAAAAAAAGATTCGTTGTGGAAATCATCCGTAAGCTGCTGAAAACCTAGCACCTATTGCAAACCCTAGTTTTCCACTGGGTGTGGAAATCGGCGTGCGGATCGGAGGAAAAATCGCCAGCCGAGCTTCTAAGGTGGAGAAAGTAAGCCTTTTATCGATCCGCCAGGTGCAGAACCGTCATGGAGTCCACAGCATTTTTCCTGCCACGTCGCCGAATGCGGAACCAAGCCATCAGGATGCCTCCGCCAATGCACACCACGATCAGAAGTCCAGCCAGTTCGAATATGGCGACGATCATCTTCCCGACGCTCTGAACCGTAACATTCGGCGGCGGCTGCTGGTCGAAGTTGACCGCTGCGTGGTACGTAATGCGCGATAACAGCGCCTGGGCGGCGCCCGCAGACGCCGGACGTGCAACGACACCCACCAGGGGACCGGTGCGCTTTACGGCGACGCCCGGAGCCTTCTCGAAGGTCGCCGCCTGCTGGCGCGCTATGCTTGGGGTCGGATACGATAACAGTACCAAGCGCTGCTTAGTACTAGAGGCATTGTAGTCGGCCGCCTGACCTTCGGCTCCAAATTCGAAGCCAGCCGCGCCCTGCGGCACATCCGGCGCGAACGCCTTCAGACTGGCTGGCCCAAGCACGTACCGCACCGATCGGGGAAGCAATCCCTGCTTTGGCAAATAGGCCGC
>JAICMB010000331.1 GCA_025929455.1 Bryobacteraceae bacterium
TATAAACAGGAAGACGACGCCATCGCCGCCGTCCACCGCGCGCTCGATCTGGGCATCACTTATTTCGACACCGCAGCCGACTACGGCGATGGCGAGAGCGAACGCCGGTTGGGCCAAGCGCTCGAAGGCCGCCGCGCGGGCGTATGGGTCGCGACCAAAATCGACGAGCGCAAGGGCGACGCGGCCATGCGCACCATCGAACGCAGCCTCAAAAATCTGCGTTCTAACAGCATCGATCTGATCCATGTCCACAGCCTCTCGACACCTGAAGACCTCGCGGCTATCGAAGCCAATGACGGCATTCTGAAGGTGCTCTATAAGCTGCGCGACCAGAAGGTCGCCCGCTCCATCGGTATCACCTGCCACACTGATCCGTCCGTGCTTAAGACGGCGCTCGAGCACAACGATTTCGACTGCACGCAGATGGCGTTGAACGCCGCGCGGCAAGGGATGGCGCACCTCGATCGCGACCCTCACGGCAGTTTCCAGACGCTGGCGCTGCCCGTAGCGAACCGCAAGAAGATGGGCGTGATCGCAATGAAGATCTTCGCGCAGGACAAGCTGCAGAGCAAAGCTCCCGCCGCGGAACTCATCCGCTACTCGCTTTCATTGCCCGTCACGGCCGCCGTGGTAGGCATGCCGAAGCTAAGTTATCTAGAAGCAAACGCCGCCACGGCAAAAGATTTTCAGCCGATGCGGCCCGCCGAGATGCGCGATTTCTCCAACCAGCTCGCTGGCGCGTACAAAGCGAGCATAGACCGCTATTTCCTGAACCACTGCGACGCGTAGCGAGTATGATGGGTCCGTATGGGAACCCCACCCGCGGACCAAGCGGGTGCCGCGGCCACTCCCGCCGAGGCAGGTGACGCGATGCAGGACGACGGCTATCCGCCTCTTATTAACGGATTCTGCGCAACGCAAGTAGTGGTGTCGATGTGGACGGGCGCTTAAACGAGCGCTTGGCCGCTCGCGATAAGAACGGGAGATAGTAGAGGCATGTGCGCGCCGGGCGAAGCCTCTCCGCGAAAGGGGAGCGGAACCGCTCACGAGAGGAATCCGTCGCGTGCGGCGCGTTCGCGAATTGTTGAAGCTGCCTTGGTCGCGTTCGCGCTGGCGACGTTTTGCTTTCTCCCCACTTGGGTGGGCCTCGCGGAAGGACGTGGGCTTTATTTTGCGCGCTATAACCCACGTGTCGCTGTTGCCCTCCCAGTCATTGGCTGCGAACTGATCTTGGCTCCTATCATTTACGCAGCGTATGCATTCCTGCGCCGTTCTGTGGGACTCACCGTGCGACGGATTGCGTTTCTGATAGCATGTCTGCCCGTCGCCGGCATCGCAGGATTCGCGATACTGCGTATGTCGCCGGTGAATCTCGTGCCGCCGGTGCACGGGCGCTTCTTTTTGCCCGTTGCGATCTCGACGGTGGCGGTGGCCACAATTACGATCTGGCGTAAACTACCGAGCGCGGTGCGGATCGCACGCGGTGTGCTGCTCTGGTCGTGTCCGGTTCTCGCATTCATCTTACTTCAGGCGTTTCGGATTGGCCTCGCAGAACCCGCCCCCGCCTTTGCAGATCGTCCTTCGGCTGCGGCTCTGCCGGGCAGGCCGGCAGTCCGCGTCGTATGGGTCGTTTTCGATGAGCTGAGCTACAAAATCGCGTTCGATGATCGGGTGGCAGATCTGCGACGGCCGAACTTCGACCGGCTCCGAGCGGAAAGTTTCGATGCCTCGGCGGCTCCGCCCGCCGATTCCACTCTGGTGTGTATGCCGGCCCTTATCCTCGGCAAAAAGATTACCAAGGCAATTGCGCTCGGCGCCCGACGTCTTCAGCTGGATACTCGAAGCGGCGCCGAGATATTCGGAGAGGATCCCGGCGGAAATGTGTTCGACGACACGCGGCGGTTGGGGTACAACACGGCTCTAGCGGGCTGGTATCATCCCTACTGCCGTATTTTGAGCGGCAGCTTGACTGACTGTTTCTGGGTAGCGGGCTGGATGGCTCCCGGTATCGAAGAGCCAGCCGGCGAACCGTCGCTCGCGAGCGACATGTGGCTGCACGCGCGCCTGAGTTTCCTCAGCATTCCGTTTATCGGTCATGTCCCCGGAGTGTCCCCAGACCGCTGCATGCGCATCGGTATGGCGGAGCGCACGGGCGAGTTGATGTCACACGGCAGTCAAATAGCGGCAAATCCAGCTTTCGGACTAACCCTGCTCCACATACCGGTTCCACACCCGCCCTCCATTTACAATCGACGCCTGCATAGGATCGTACCGGACGATGACGGTAATAGCTATATCGATTCGATAGCTCAAGCCGACGATGAACTTGGGCTGTTGCGGGCCGCAATGGAGAAATCCGGCGTTTGGAATAACACGGCTCTGGTAGTGAGTTCCGATCATGGTTGGCGGCCGCAACTCTGGCGCGGGGGACGGCTATGGACCGCTGAGGATGAAAATCTGCCGCGTCACGACACCCTGAGTGTTCCATTCATTGTGAGGCTGCCCGGCCAGACCTCGGCGGTAACGTATTCGAAGCCGTTCAATACCGTTGTGACCCGATCAGTAATCCGCGGGATTCTGCGCGGTGATATCCGAACGTTCGGCGATATTGGACGTTTAATCGACACCGAAAAGACGACGGGTCAGCGCTGAACGTTATATAATTCGACCGTGAAACTAACGGCGCTCGCCGTACTGGTAGCGTTCTCTCCTGCCCCGCTTTTGCACGCCTCCGACGCGCCGCCGCCGGTTCATCTCACCGCTCAACAGGATCACGACCGCCTGATGCATCTGCTCGGCATCAAGTCTCTGCGGCCGGGCGCGGATCCGAACAACCCGAAAGCGCCGAACGCCGTCAATTACGACGAGTCGAAAGCGAACCCCTACCCGGATCTTCCGGACCCGCTTCTATTGAAAAACGGCAAGCGCGTGACGTCCGCGAAGATGTGGTGGAACCAGCGCCGCCCGGAAATCGTGCATGACTTCGACGAAGAGATCTACGGTCGCGTGCCGGCGCACACGCCGAAGGTGAACTGGGAAGTCACCTCCAATACGCGCGAGATGCACGGCAGCACGCCCGTGATTGTGAAGAAGCTACTGGGTCACGTCGACAACTCCGTGTACCCGCAGATCACGGTCAACATCGACATGACGCTTACGACGCCCGCGAACGTGCGCGGCCCGGTACCCGTGATGCTCGAATACGGATTCACTACGTTCCCGCGTTTCCCCGGCCGGCCGCCGATTTCGCCGGAGCAGATGACCAAATTCACGGCGTGGCAGCAGCTTGTGCTCGATAAAGGCTGGGGCTTCGCGATTCTGTCGCCGACCAGCGTACAGGCCGATAACGGTGCGGGCCTGACCGAAGGCATCATCGGCCTGGTCAACAAGGGGCAACCGCGCAAGGTCGACCATTGGGGTGTGCTGCGCGCCTGGGCCTGGGGCGGGAGCCGCGCGCTGGATTATTTTGAGACCGATCCCGCCGTAAATGCTAAGGCCGTTGTGATCGAGGGCCTGTCGCGCTACGGTAAAGCGGCCCTGGTCACGATGGCGTACGATCCGCGCTTCGCCATTGCGTTCGTCGCGTCGTCGGGCGAAGGCGGCGCGAAGTTGCATCGACGTGACTACGGCGAGCGCGTTGAGAACCTTACCGGCACGGGCGAGTACCACTGGATGGCGGGCAACTTTCTCAAGTACGGCGGACCGCTGCACTGGAGCGATCTGCCGGTGGACTCGCATGAGTTGATCGCCATGTGCGCACCGCGTCCGGTGTTCATCAGCGCGGGATCGCCCGACCATGGTGACGCTTGGGTAGACGCCAAGGGCTCGTTCATGGCCGCGGTCGCCGCGTGTCCGGTGTACCGTCTGCTGGGAAAGAAAGACCTCGGCGCCACCCAAATGCCGCCGATCGGAACCGCGCTCATCAGCGGCGACATCGCGTTTCGTCAGCACGAAGACGGGCACAGCGCCGGACCGAACTGGCCTACGTTTATCGAATTTGCAAGCCGGTATATAAAGTAGCGACCGCTACGAATAAAACCGCGCCGGTACAATCTCGGGCGCCGGCTCGCCCGCTTCCACGGCGCGCGCGATCAACCGCTGTCGTAACTGGTCCGCGACGGCGCGATAATCCTTGCGCCCAACTAGATTGATGATCTCGTTGGGATCGCTGTCGAGATCGTACAGGTGCCGCTCCACATAGCGGCGGCTGTAAGGCTGCCGCGGTTCCCGCGCGTCTGGATCGAACACGCAGTACTTCCAGCGCTCAGTGCGAATCGCCCGCCCGAGCGCTTCTTCCCGCATTTGTATATAGACTTCGTTGCGCCAGCCGCGTGCGTCGCCACGCACTAGCGGCATCCAACTGCGGCCCTGCATAGCGCCCGGCGGTTCAATTCCTGCCGCGTCCAAAAGCGAGGGCGCAAAATCAACCGTGCTGACGAGTTGCGAAACGGTGACTCCATGGCCTATGCCCGGCCCGCGCATGAGCACCGGCAGGCGCACCGATGCGTCATGGCAACTGCGCTTGTACTCGGCGTTGCGCGTGCGGAAGTGGCAACCGTGGTCGGTCACGAACGCGATGATGGTGTTGTCCGCGACTCCAGCCGACTCGAGGGCACTCATTATGCGCCCGAAATTTTCGTCGATGCGCTTGATGATTCCGTAATACTCCGGCAGTTGCGATTTCCA
>JAICMB010000020.1 GCA_025929455.1 Bryobacteraceae bacterium
AATCTGGAGGGCCCGGACACTTCAGTGGGGCAGTTCGCGAACAAAAACAAGGGGCGCCCGCTGTATGCGCTTTTCGGACGGAAGGCCGCCCCGTGGCCTGGTGCTTACTTGAGCTTCGCTGCCAGAGACTCCAGGGCGTGTTTCTGATACGGCTCGGCGTCGGGCTTGGAAAACGCCGGGGCCGCGGTTTGCAAGTACTTGCGGGCGGCGTCCTCATTCCCCTCGCGATAAGCGATCTCGGCTTGCGCGAGGGCGACGTTCGCGAACCAGTCGCGGTCGCCGGTTAACTGCGCGACAGGTTTCGGATCGATGCCGTCCAGCAGGCGCGACGCTTCCGCCAGCTTGCCAAGTCCGATATCGCAACTCGCAACGGTGTAGGCGATGCCATACGTCAGAGCGGCTCGCGCGCCGAAAGCGTTCGCCGATGTCGCAAACACCTTGCGCGCGTTCGCCTCGCCTTCTCTCAAGTGACCGGCACGGCATTGCGCCAGCGCGGCGTCGGCCAGCGTCGCCACAGCAAAAAAGGACGTGGGGCCTTGCTTCGCGAACGCTCGTTTGTAAATCGCCAAATCGTCGCGAACGGCGTCGTCCCATAAACCCAGGCTGGCTTCGCATTGCGCTCGCGTCGTCAGCAACTGCATGGATAACTCGTGATCCGGCCCGAGCCGGGCGAGGTAGGCGGGATAGATGCGGTCAATCTCGTCGATGGCTTCGCGGTTCTTTTTTTAGATCATGTACGCTTGGGCAAGATTGAGACGCACACGCAACACGTTCGGACTGTCCGGACCATTAGCGCGCGAAAAGGCAGCGATCAATTCGCGGAACAATCTCTCCGCTGTAGCGCCGTCGCCCAGGCGAATGGATGCGAACGCCAGCCTCTGCTTAAACGTGAGCCGGGCGTGATCGTCGAATTCCGGCAGTGTGGATGCGAGATCATAGGCCTTCTTCCACTCGGCGGCGGCGGTCTTCGCATGGTTGTCGATGAGCGCGATCATGCCGCGCGCCGATGCCGAGTAAACCGGAAAATCAGCTCGCGGACGCGCAAGCTTCGCAATCAGGCTTTCCTGGACCGCGAGTAAGGAACGCGCCTGCTCCACCGCGCCTTTCCGATACGTGCGCGCCTCCATAGCGGCGCGCTGCAGATTGACCGCTATGGCATCCTGTGACAGCGGTCCCTGCGCGCGCAGGAACAGAGCCGCTGCGTGCCGGTACTCGCGGCGCGCATCAGCGTATTCGCTGCGATCGTCGAGCGCCCGGGCAATGGCGAGATGTAGGCGGGCGGCGACTTCGGGCGACTCCGGAAATTCATGGTCGATGTTGAGAGCAGCCTGCTTAATCGCGTCGGAAAGGCTCTCCCTGGAACTGCCGCTCTGGAACGGATCGCTGCGCCCGAGCAGATCGCCGGCAAGGAAGCGGTTGACGTCGGCGGCAATCCTGGTTTCGCGATTTGCGCGATCTCGCTCGGCGCGCGCCCTGCCATACAAAAACAGGCTGGTTGCCAAGCCAGCGGAAAGAGCGAGAACGACCGCGATCGCCCACGGGCGGCGCGCGCGCGACACTGCCAGGCGCTGTTCGGCGATTCGCGCGCGCTCGCGAACCCGCTCCAGTTCGTGACGCTTCATGCGCCGGGCTTCGAGTGTGCGTAACCGCTCGACAAGCTCCGCAACACCGGTCAGGCGCCGCCCGGGATCGCCACACGCGGCAGCGGCGATATCTTCGCGAAGCAGCGGGTCGTCGACCTCGGCCTCCCAGCCCGGTGAAAGCGGCTTCCGAAAATCGCCCGCTATGAACTGGTACAGCGTGACGCCGAGTGCGTACACGTCGGCCAATGCCGTGGGTGCATGCCCGGCCAGCACTTCGGGAGGCAAGTACATCAGCGTTCCGGTCAGCGCGGCCGCGTCTTCGCCTGAAGTGTGAGTGAAACCCAGATTGGTGATCCCCAGATCGTGAAGCCGCGACGGCTCGGTAAGCGCGCCGCTGCCGAAATCCGCCACTTTCAACTGGAAGCCGCCGGATTCGGAGGGCGCCATCAGGATGTTGGCCGGCTTTAGGTCTTTATGTAAGATTCCGACCGCGTGCGCCGCCGCCACGGCCAGCGCCAGTTCAATCATCAGCGCCAAACGCGTTTCCATCGGGATAGCGCGCAGGCCGCCCTGGGTTTCGGCCCACTCCGCCAAGTTTTGGCCGCAGAATTCGCTCTCCAGGTAAAACGGGGGCTGGTCGAACTTCCACTCCAGCACGCGGACAAAATCGGCGCGCTGGCCAAGCGAGTCCGTTAGGAGTCGCGCGAGCGTGACCTCACGCTTCAAAGCTTTGAGCGCGAGGCCGTCGGGTGCGAACTTGAAAACGCGCTTGCCATGAGTTTTGGGATTTTCCGCGAGCCAGACCTGGCCACCGGCTGAATCGAGGCGACGCATGAAGCGCCACTGCTCGCGGCCCGGAACCACACCGCCCGGCTGGAAATCCAGCTCAGGCGGCGCCGGCGCCGGTGCGTACCGGCAGTGTACCGGGACGGCAATCCGGTATCCCATGCGGGGGACTGTCAGAACTACCGGAGGATCGTCGCCCACGGCTTTCCGCAGCTTCGATACCGCCGTCGCCAGCGAGCCTTCCACGACCGTGACGCCCGGCCACACCGACTCGAGCAGTTCCTCTTTAGTCACCACCTCGCCCGCGTGGAGCAGGAGCTGATAAAGCACTTCGAGCGGCTTGGACTCGAGTTCGACCACCCCGTCCGCCGAGCGCAACTCGCGGCTGTACTCGTCGAATTCGAAATTTGTGAACCGCCACACCCGCCCGGGTGGTGCGCTTCGTGCGTCGTACTCGCTTGAAAGCGCGCCGGATAGCCGTTCTTTAGAAATCTTTATCCCTCTTGAGAACCAACCCGGAGCAAAGTGTGACAGGATCACCCCAGTGGTTCCGGTAAGTACCGCGACGCGAGATATTATACCGTTCGTTGCACTACTGAAATCGAGCATGGTCCGGAGGAGTAATCACGATGCGGGTGTTCACATGGATCGCGACACTGGTTGCGGCGGCGGCTTCGGTCCTCGCGCAAGGGACGATTACGACCGTCGCAGGAAGCCCGACGTGCTGCAACTCGGCTGACGGTGGGTCAGCGACAAGCACATGGCTGCCCACCGCGGAAGGGATGGCGCTCGACCGGCAAGGGGACATTTATATCTGGGACGCACAGTCGGCCAAGATCAAGAAAGTCAGCACGAACGGCATCATCACCACGGTTGCGGGGAACGGAACCGCGGGATATTCGGGCGACGGCGGTCCGGCGACGAGTGCGCGCATTTTCGCGATCGGCGCGCATCCTGGCCTGGCTGTCGATAACTCCGGGAACCTATATATCAGCGATAGCGAGAACAACGTGATCCGAAAGGTGGACACGGGCGGCATTATCACGACCGTGGCAGGCAACGGCACCTCCGGCTTCTCGGGCGATGGCGGGAAAGCCACGCAGGCCCAGTTGTTTCAACCGGCAGGAATCGTGGTCGATGCATCCGGCAATCTGTACATTGCGGATAACGACAACAACCGTGTCCGCAAGGTGAGTTCGGCGGGAATTATCACGACCGTGGCAGGCAATGGGCACGTAGTTTACGAAGGCGACGGCGTACAGGCGGCGACGACGGCCGTGCACGGCCCCGTCGGCCTCGCGGTGGATAACGCGGGGAACCTCTACATCTCGGAGGGTGCCGACAGCCGCATTCGAAAGGTGGACGCGAACGGCATCATCACTACCGTTGCGGGCCAGACAAAAAAGACGCGCGGTTTCTCCGGCGATGGCGGTCCCGCGACGGCCGCTACGCTCGCCAGTCCTATCGGACTTGCGGTGGATGGCTCGGGCAATCTCTTCATTGCGGACAGCAATAATAATCGCGTTCGGAAGGTGAACGCCGCGGGAATCATCACGACCGTAGCAGGCATGGACGGAAATGCTTCTACGCCGCTCGGCGATGGCGGTCCCGCCACCAGCGCATTTTTGGGCACCGATACCGATGTCGCCCTCGATGCGGCCGGAAACCTCTACATTTCCGGCAACGTGAGCGACGGCGGGCGCGTGCGGAAGGTGACTTTCGGCGTGTCGTTGTCGGCGAACCCCAGTTCGCTATCGTTCTCATACACGTTGGGCGGAGCGGTTCCGGCGCAGCAAAGTGTCACGATTACAAGTTCGGGTGCGGCCGCGGATTTTACGGCTTCGGCGTCCACGACATCGGGCGGCAACTGGTTGAGCGTCAGCCCGGCGAACGGCACGAGCACGGCGACGTTGCAAGTTTCCGTGAATCCGGCCGGGCTCGCGAGCGGAGTCTACGCCGGTGCGATCACCGTAACGTCGACTACGTCGGGGATCTCGCCCTTGACGTTCGCCGTGACGTTGACTGTCACGGGGGCAAACGCGCCTACGTTCAGCGCCGGCGCGGTTTTGAACGCGTCGGGCTATCAATCGACGCTGGCGCCCGATACGGTGTTCGTGATCTTCGGCAAGGGGCTGGGGCCGTCGTCGCTGGTCGCGGGTTCGGCGCCCAACTACCCCGAGGCGCTGGCGGGCACTTCCGTGACGTTTACGCCGGCATCAGGCGGCGCGGCGGTCACGGCGAAGATGGTCTACACGACAGACGGCCAGATCGCGGGCCTGCTGCCATCGTCCATCGCTCCGGGCACGTACGCGGTTCGCGTCACGTACAACACATTGACCAGCGCGCCTCAAAACGTCACCGTCGTCGCGCACAGTTTCGGCATCGCGACCGCGAACAGCGCCGGAACCGGCACCGCGCAGGCGACCATCGGCAACGTCAACAACGGCGTCAGCCTGACGCGATTCACGCCGGGTAATGTCTCGTTCGGCGGCCTGAGCTGGGCACTAACGCCCGCGCATCCGGGGGACACGCTTGTGTTGTGGGGTACGGGCGGAGGTGCGGATGCCGCTAACGATACGGGCGGTACGTCGGGCGATCAAACCGCGGCGGGACAGTTCAGCGTGCTCGTGAACGGTCGTGCGATCACGCCGCTCTACGCGGGCGCGTCATCGGGCTATCCGGGCTTGTGGCAGATCAATTTCCAGTTACCGGGCGATATCGCGACGGGTTGTTTCACTTCGCTGCAGGTGAACGCGGGTGGCACCGTGAGCAATTCGGTCACGATTCCGATCGCTGCGGCGGGAGCGGGCGCTTGTTCCGATCCGCAGTTGAGCCAAGCGGATCTGGCAACGCTCGACACTGGCGGCACGATTGCGTTTGGCGGCGTCGGCATCGTCAAGACAACGGCTACAAGCTCGCCGGCTTCGGGCGGTTCGGTGACGACGACCACCATAGAACGGGCATCCGGAGATATTGGCGTCTTCACCGCCGACGCATACGGGGCGCTCTTCTCGGGGATTAAGGTTGACGCATGCGCCGTGACCGACAATACGCGCTCGGCCACAGCGAAGAGCCCAGGGACGCCGTCCAGTTACCTGGACGCGGGTCCGGCACTACCGCTATCCGGTCCCGGCCTGCCATCAGGTACGGCGTTGACGGTCGCGGTCGCAGGGCCTATCTACGGCAAGACACTTACGAACGGCACGCTTGCAGGCGGAACGTATACGTTGACCGGAAACGGCGGCAAGGATGTCGGGCCTTTCAGTGCGTCCGCTGTGTTCCCGGCGAGTTTCAGTGTCGGCGGTTGGGACTCGTTGAACACCATCGATCGTACACAGCCATTGACAATCAGTTGGAGCGGGGGCGGTGATATGGTCACAATCATTGGAACCACGAACTCGGTGGTGGGTAAGGATGCCGCCAATAGTAACCTCATCCACACGGTTGAATTCACGTGTACAGTGCCGGCGTCTCGGGGGAGCTACACGATTCCCACGGAGGTGCTGCAACCTTTGCTGCCGGAGGCGATCAATCAGCCAGCCAATGGATCCGCGTTCTTGACGGTGGCGTCCGGGGCGGCGACGCCGCTGAAATTCACGCTGCTGAACGGCGCCAAATTGGCGTTTGCAAATTTCACGACGAGTCTCGGGTTTTCTAAGAACATGAATGTCAAATAGTTAGGTTCGGACGTGGGGCGGCCAGTCTTGCTGGCTGCCCTGCCCGGGCCACAGCCGAAGCTTGTAGCGGCATGATTGCCGCTCTTCTGCTAAGCCGGGCAGCGCCCGGCCGCCCGCTTGGGATTCATCCGGAACTACGCCGCCGCGCATCCAATGACTTGTGGCGCAAAACCGCCCTTTCGCGCGACAATAGAATCATCGAACAAACGAATGTGTTGTTACGTCTAAACTAAGCGGGAGACGTGTAGCGGCGTGAAGAAAAAGTGGAAGATTGTGCTCGGCGTAGTTCTCGCCCTGGCCGTTACAGGCGGCGTGCTGGCCAGCATTAAACTGAATCAACGGGGAATCGTCGACGTACAGACAGGTCATGTAGCACGGCAGGACCTCGTGTCCCTAGTTACAGCTTCGGGCGAGATCAAACCCAAGAACTACATCAACCTGGGCGCGAACGCGCAGGGCCCCTTGACAGAAATTTACGTTAGAGAAGGCGACCGCGTTCGGAAGGGGCAGCCGCTCGCGAAAATCGAGTCGGTGCAGGCGGGCGCCGACGTGGATGCACAGCGCGCGGCGATCAATTCCGCGCTGGCCGATGCCGCCGCGTCGGAAGCGAATCTGAAGGCGAGCGCCGACAACATCGCAACCATGCAGGCGGGTGTGGATAAGGCCAACGCAGAGCTCGATCGTACCAAGCTGAACATGGCGCGGGCGCAGCAGCTCTACAAAGACCAGCTCATGGCCAAGCAGGACTTCGACCAGAGGCAGGCCGAATACGATACCGCTGTGGCGGGCGTGCGTGAGGCGCAAACACGGCTGAACCAGGCTAAGGCGCAGCAGGCGCAGTCGCGGCAACAGTTAACGTCATCGCAGCGGCGCGTTGCGCAGATGCAGGCGCAATTGGTGCGGTTGCAGGACTTATTCCAGAAGTATGAAGTGACCTCGCCCATTAACGGCGTGGTGACGAACCTGCCGGTCCGGCCGGGCGAAACAGTAGTTCCCGGTATTCAGAATTCCGCCGCCAGCACCGTTATGACTGTCGCCGATATGTCGGTCATCACCGCTGAAGTGAAGGTGGACGAAACCGATATCGTCAACATCGAATTGGGCCAGCCGGCCGACATTACGATCGACGCGATTCCGAACAAGACCTTCAAAGGCCATGTGACTGAGATCGGAGGAACCGCCATTCTGCGTTCTACCGGAGTGGCCGCCTCGCAAAGCACGACGTCGAGCTCGGAAGCCAAGGACTTCAAGGTTGTGATCGCGATGGATAATCCGCCGGACGACATCCGGCCGGGACTGTCCTGCACGGCCAAGGTTACGACGGCGACCCGCCACAACGTCCTCAGCATTCCCATTCAGGCGTTGACCGTACGGCAGCGCGGCGATCTTGAGAAACCGAAGCCGAACACGGTACAGGCTG
This sequence comes from Bryobacteraceae bacterium, assembly GCA_025929455.1. The sequence goes on from JAICMB010000020.1 coordinate 7,467, forward strand.
CGGCTCCCAATCCGGCCGCCGAGAAGGCCGCCAAGGAAGAACTACAGGGCGTGTTCGTGGTCAACAACGGCCGCGCGACGTTCCGGCAGGTGAAGACCGGCATCACGGGCGCGACCGACATCGAGGTGCTCAGCGGTCTAAAACAGGGCGACCAGATTATCACCGGCAGTTATAAGGTGATCCGCACGCTCCGCAACGACACACGAGTGAAGGTGGATAACAAGGCGCCGGCGGCCACCGCACAGGCGTAGCCGATAACATGGCCACGGTAACTCAAGACCTAGTCGAACGCGGGCAGCAACTCCGCGACGAAGGCATCGTCATCCGCACGTACGATCTCTGGAAGACCTACATCATGGGTGACCAGGAGATCCATGCGGTGTCGGGCGTCGATATCGAGATCCGGCGCGGCGAGTATGTCGCGATCATGGGCCCGTCGGGCTCCGGGAAATCGACGCTCATGAACCTGATCGGTTGTCTGGATACGCCGACCAAAGGGCTGTATTACTTGAACGGCAAGCTCGCCAGCGACATGAGCGACGACGAACTGGCGCGCATCCGGAACAAAGAGATTGGGTTCGTTTTTCAGACCTTCAATCTGCTGGCGCGCGCCTCGGCGCTGCACAACGTGGAGCTGCCGCTGATCTACTCGGGGCTGCCCTCCGATCAGCGGCTGGAGCGCGCCAAGACGGCGCTGCGCGCGGTAGATCTCGAGCAGCGCATGATGCATAAGCCCAACGAACTGTCGGGCGGACAGCGGCAGCGCGTAGCGATCGCGCGGGCGCTGGTGAACAACCCTTCGATTCTGCTCGCGGACGAGCCGACCGGCGCCCTCGACACCACCACCGGCAACGAAATTATGGCGCTGTTCGAGCGGCTGTATCAGCAGGGCAACACCATCGTGCTGGTGACGCACGAGCACGACATCGCACTCCACGCGCATCGTATCATCCACATCCGCGACGGCAAAGTCGAGAAAGACGAAAAGATCAAATAGGCAATGCTTCGAATCGTACTCTGCCTCGCGCTCGCCATTACTCCCATGCTGGCGCGCGGGCCAATGACAACGTTGACGATCGCTGTGAAGAATGACGAGGGCAAACCCGTGCAGCACGCCAGCGTGATCGTGAAGTTCATCAAAGGGCACTCCATCGTCAAGCTGGGCAAGAAAATTCGCAAAGAATGGGAGCTGCAAACGAATCTGGAAGGCCTCGCAAAGATTCCTCCCATTCCGCAGGGCACCATCCGTATTCAAGTGATCGCGAAGAACTACCAGACGTTCGGCAACGACTTCGATGTGGACGAACCCGAGAAGACGATCGAGATCAAACTGAACCCGCCGCAGCCGCAGTATTCCGTCCACTGAGGTAAGATCGCTCTGATGAGCGTTCGACGCCTTTGTGTATTTATCATCTTTGCGGGGACGGCTTTCGCGCAACACAACGAAGGCCCGCAGCCTACGCCGGTAAATCCGGGCGACGCTACGCACCCGCCCTCCGACGCCGTGGTTCTATTCGATGGCAAGGACTTGAACGCCTGGACAACGGAAAAGGGCACACCTTCAAAATGCAAGATTGAAGCGGGTGCAGTAATGGCATGCACCAGCGGCGCCGGGAACATCGTTTCGAAGGAAAAGTTCCAAGACGCGCAGATTCATCTGGAGTTCAAAGTCCCCAACATGCCCGATGAGCACGGGCAATTGCGCGGCAATAGCGGCGTTTACCTGCAGGGCCACTACGAGATCCAGATTCTCGATTCGTATCACAATCCGACGTACGCAAACGGCGTGCTCGGCGCGCTGTACGGACAAGCGCCGCCGCTCGTAAACGCGGCACGCCCGCCGGACACTTGGGAGATGTACGACATCGTATTTCACGGACCGCGTTGCGGCGGCGACGGCGCTGTCACTGACCATGGAGTCGTGACCGTGCTTCTGAATGGCGTCCTGGAACAGGATCACGTCCCTATTCAGAACACCAGCGGCGGTTGCGCGCCAGGGCCGCTGCAGTTGCAGGATCACAGCGGGTTTAAGGGCGCGCCAGTGACCACGATGCGGTTCCGCAACATTTGGCTGCGGCATCTGCACGAGCGGCCGCAGGCGTGAAAGCTACGCTTTTTCCGTAATCGTGATGTACTTATCGACCGGCACATCCGTGAGCCGTTGAACCTTGTTGCTCGGTCCGGGCCAGCGAATCTCGAGCGCGTCGATCTTCGTCGCGGTGCCGATGCCTAGTACCTCGCGCGGATCGTGCGAGGACAGATAGCTCCCGCCGCTGGTCTTCAGTCGCGAGCGTCTCACGCCGCCCGCAGTCCACGTGAGCCGCGCGCCGACCGCGTCGCGATTGGATTTCGTGCCCACCAGCTTCACGCCCAGCCAGTGGTTCCCCGCCCCGGCGTTGTTCTTCAGCAGCACCGGCGCACCGCCGTTGTTGGCGACCAGCAGATCGAGGCGGCCGTCGTTATTGAAGTCGCCCACCGCAAGTCCGCGCGCCGGGAACATGCGCGAGAACGCCGGGCCCGCTTCCGAGCTGACGTTGTGCAGAACCCCGTTCTGCTGATGAAACAGCAGCAGCGGCTCCTTGTAGCGCACTTGCTGCGAATACTGGTCGATCATGTCGTCGGGGTGCCCGTTGGCGAGAATCAGATCGACGTTGCCGTCGTTGTCGTAATCGAAAAATTTCAGGCCCCAGCCGCTGAGCAGGCGCGTCGCTTGCGCAACGTTGTTCTTGTGCGCGACGTCGGTGAAGGTCTCGTTCTTGTTGTTCTGATACAACGAAAACATTTCCTGATCGACGTTCGCGACGAAGAGATCCTGCCACCCGTCGCCGTTCACGTCGGCGGAATCGACGCCCATGCCCGAGCGCGCCTGGCCGTTATCGCTGAACCCGACTTCCGCCGCGAGCGCGACTTCTTCCCATTTCGTTTTGCCGTTCGCGGCCGGCCCGCGGTTCATGAACAAGTAATCCTGGACCGTGTCGTTCGCCATGAACAGGTCCATGCGGCCATCGTTATTGATGTCAGTCGCGACTACGCCGAGCCCCTTGCCGAGCGACTTCTCAATATCGGTGCCCTTCCCTACTTCGCTGAAAGTGCCATCGCCATTGTTGTGAAACAGCAAGCTGGCGGTGGGGCGGAACACGCGCGGGATGCAATAGTAGTGCCGGCCGAGTTTGTTGTCGCCGCACGACAGGTGCGACGTTTTGCCGTAATCGACAAAACTGCAGACGAACAGGTCGAGTTTGCCGTCGTTGTCGTAGTCGAACCACACGGCGCTCGTGGTCCAGCCGCTCATCGGCAGGCCGGATTTTTCGGTGACGTCGGTGAACGTACCGTCGCCGTTGTTGCGGTAGAGAATGCAGCGGCCGTAAGAGGTTACGAAGATATCGGGAAAACCGTCGGCATTGTAGTCGCCGACCGCGACGCCCATGCCGAAGGTGCCGCCCGCGACACCGGCTTTCTCCGTTACGTCGGTAAACGTGCCATCGCGGTTGTTTTTGTAGAGCGCGTTGCGAATGGGTTTCGGCGGCGTCCAGAAATCGCTCGGTCCGCTGTTGACCAGATAAATATCCATCCAGCCGTCGTTGTCGTAGTCGAGAAACGCGCAGCCGGGGCCCATCGTCTCCGGCAAGTAGCGCATCTCCGACATGGCGTTGCTGTGCGTCCACGCGATGCCGCTTGTCGACGGCGGGATTTCCTCGAAAATCGGAGCCGCGGCCAACGTGCTTGCGATCACGCGCCGGTCGAGCAATGCGCCTGCCAGCAGCGCCCCCGATGTCCCCAGGAATTGACGGCGGTTGAATCTCATTCGCAACTACTCTATCTTGACGTAAGTTTTTTCCTGCGCGAGTGCGGCGCCCTGCTTAACGGTGGCGCGGATGTTCAGCGATTCGATTGGGGATACCGCGATATACGCGATGCGGCCGGCCGTGGCGGAGGTGGAAAGCTCCGACGTGCCGCGCGCGATGAGTTTGCCGTCCTGCAGGAAGTCCAATCATTAGCTTCGGTTCCTCTTTATTATCCGGCTGCGGGTAATTTACGAAGTACGTGGACAGACGCGCGCCGGGACTACTCTTGATCGTGCCGGGGCTGGTCCTCAGCAGATCGAGCATGGTGGTAGAACCGGAAACCGGGGCGACGCTCGCGTCGGCAACCGTGCTGAGACCGCGCGTAATGTTCATGGGTGTGTTGCTGTCCTCTTTTGTGAGTGCGGGAGCGCGGCCGCGAGCGCCGAGACGAAATCACGCTCGTTAAAGTCCGCCTGGCTGAGACCGCTCGAATAACGGATGCTGCCGCCGGCGTCCACGATGTAAGCACGGCTCGGCCATGCGCGATAGGCTTTTTCGGCCGCGCCATCAAGGCCGTCTACGACGGCGGGAAAGGCCATGTGCAGCTTTCGCACGCACAGAGTCGCATACTCGTGCTTCTGCTCCATCGTGCGGGCGGGCGCCATTTCGATATGTTCGCGGTCGTTGATGGTGCTCTGCCACTGTCCCGCAGCGTGGGCCTCGCGAATGTAGATCAGGATGAAATCCGCGCGGTCCTTATATTTCGCTGCGAGGCGATTGAGCGCGGGTGCGGCGCCGCGGAAATTCGGGCAAGTGTAGCTGCCGAAGACGAGCACGGCGGGCCGCTGCGGTGCGGGCGGGATGCGCACGGCGCGCATGCCTTCAGCAGGCGTCAGGGTCAGCACCGGCGCGGTGCGGCCGGCCGGGATGCCGCCGTCGTCGGCCGGTTCCGTTTTGGGTGCGAGACGGCGAGCGGCGGTGCGTTCACGCCCCGCTTCGATACGCAAGCCCAGCGCCAGGTAGACGGCCGCGAGCCGCTCGTGTGCCACGGCGATGTCAGGCCGTTCGCGCAGCACGGCTTCGAGTTCGGTGCGCGCCTCTGTGTTCTTCTTCTCGGCCGATAACGTTTCGCCGAGCGCCAGACGCGCTTCGACGGAAGCCGGACATACGCGGAGCGCGCGCCGCAACAGCGGTTCGGACTCCGTGTACTTGGCGTGGCGGGTCAGAATTTCCGATAACCGCAGATTCGCTTCGAAGTCGTTCGCATCCACCGTGAGTTGCTTTTGAAACGCCGCCTCCGCTCCGTCCGCGTCGCCGGTTGTGAGCAGCGCCTGGCCGTAATAGGAATACACGCGCGGCAAAGCCGGATTCAGTTCGGCGGCGCGCGCGTACGCTTTCACGGCTTCGGGATAATTCTGCGCGTTGAACAGCACCATGCCGGCGGCGAAATTGCCCTCTGCCGATGCGGTGTCGCGCAATAGCGGATCGAGTACTTTCTCGGCGTGCTCGCGTTCTCCGGTGCTCAGCAGCGCCAGGCCGAGCAGGTACGCGATGGGCTTCTCGGTAGCGGCGGCCGGTTCGAACGGAAGCAGCACATCGCGGGCGCGCGTGGCTTCACCGAGCTGCAAATAACAGTCAGCGGTCAACAGCGCGATTCGCGCATCGGCGGAACTGTCGGCATGCAGTTTCGCAAAGATCGGCGCGGCTTCCGCGGCGCGTCCCGACTTGTAATATGCCAGCGCCAGGTTTTGCTGCAGCAGAGGACGCACTTGCTCGGGCGCGGCCTTAAGCGCGGCTTCGTACTCGGGGATGGCCTCATCGAAACGTCCCAGCCCCGCCAGCGCCGCCCCGAGATTCGATCGCGCCGGAACGTTGTCGGGCGCGAGCACGAGGCACTGCCTATACAGTTCGACCGCTCCCGCCAGATCGCCCGTGCGCTGACGGTCAACGCCGGCACGGTAGAGAGAGCCGATATCTTGGGCAGAAGCCCGGCCGGCGCACAGAGCCAAGACTAGACAGAAAGCGATTTGGTGCAGGTGCGGAGGGGGCCGATTAAAAATCGGCCGCCGGTTGACAACCTGCCCCACGCGGTCGTCGTTGGGACCTTCCGACACGGTGGTCATATCAGTTCGGGTAGGGAGCGCCGGCTCGCGCGACGCGGATCTGATGGTCGCTAAAGGTGACGTGCGCGCCCGGCATCCGCACTTTCGGCATGTGGCACGACGTGCAACTGGCGGCGGCTACTTTGCACAGATGTTTCGCACCCGCCCCTGCCGCCTTGGCCCTGTGGCAGGCCGTGCACTTGCTGTCGTAATAGGCGGTGTCGCGCACTACCTCAGCGTGCGGATCGTGACAGGCCGTGCAGCTTATACGTGGGTCGGCCGCATCGTAGCATTTGCTGTTGGTCAGGCGGTACGGCTGGAAGCGGACATTGCCGGGTCCGCGCGGGCCATTCATTGCGATAAACGACCAGGTGCGATGACATTGCCCGCAAAAGTCCGACATCTCTTCCGTCGATAATTTGGCGAGCTTCGGCATTTGCGCGTGTTTGGCGTCGCCGGCCTGTATGGCGCGCGCGTGTTCGAGGGCTGTCGTATGGCACCGTTCGCAGGCAACGCCGGGGTGCAGCGTTTCAACGGTCAGTTTGCCGTCGTGAACCGCGTTGGTGGCGTGGCAATCGAAGCAATCGCGCGCGTCGACGGGAGCCATTTCGCGGCCTGCGGCTTCCATAAGCCCCGCGGGCTTCTTGCCTTGTGCGCCCATCGTGATATCGAGGCCGTCGATGCCTTTATAAAAGCTCACGCGGCTTTCGTACCATTTGCCATCGCGTTGGAACACATAAGTCTGGCCCGCCGTGCCCAGGCCAAAGGCCCAGGCGATCGGAACCGTTAACGTCTGCGTGCCGCCGGTCACGGTGTAGATGCTGCGGTCGCCATCGCGAGCGATGCTGTAGCGAAACTCGCCGCTTTCAAAAGCGAGTTTTGGATGCGAGCGGAGAATGTCGCAGCCCGCGACGGTTTCAAGCGCCCGCGCCATGGAGGTGCTCGCCTGGTGCAACGATTGCCGCTGATGGCAGAGCGAGCATTTTGGGCTCTGCGCCGCGATCGTCGCCGCATGTGCCGCGGCAACGGCGAGCATGGCGGCGCAGAACTTCATTGCGTCTCCACCGGCGCTTCGCCCATCTTTTTCAAACGGAGGAATTCGGCCCGCTGCTCGGCGGCCCTTTTGGACTGCCCGGCCTTGGCGTCCGCCGGCGCCAGCGCGACACGGTTTGGCGGGCTGCCGGGGGCCAGCTTTGCGGCGAGTTGCAGCTCCTTTATGCCGTTCTGAACATCGCCCGCACCCA
>JAICMB010000445.1 GCA_025929455.1 Bryobacteraceae bacterium
AGCAATGGCGCGAGTCGTACGGTTTCGATCCTACCGCGCCGCGCGCGTGAGCAGCCACGCGGTCTCAGTGCCGCCCGCTTTGGGCGTGAGAAACGCTACAAACTGCCGCGCATCGCGCGTCAGCCCCGGAAACGTCGCGATCACTTTTTCATCCGGGCTCACGATCGCGTAAAACGGGATGGCGACCGTTCCGAACTTCTTTTCCTGAAGCTGCTGGTTGCTCTCAGATGCTGCATCCGAGCCATCCGTGTATAACTCCACCGGCACCAGGTTCTTCAACGCGGCTTCCACCTCCGGCCGCGGAAACATGTTCGCCTTCATCCAGTGGCAGTTGGTGCAGGCGTAACCGGTGAAGCTGACCAGCACCAGCTTGTTCTCCGCGCGCGCACGGGTGAGCGCTTCGCGGTATTGATTTTTCAACCATGCCACCGAGGCTCCCGCGCCCTGGCCGCCTGCGAACGAGCCATTCGCCGCCGCGGGAACGTAGGCATCGAGATCGCCCAACCGAGCGCCCCACATGCCCGGAATCAGGCTCACGGCAAACATCAGAAACGCCGCGCCGAGCAGGGTGCGCAACACGCTCAACCGCTCGTCAGGTTTGAATCCTTCCAGGCGCAACAGGCCCAAAAGATACAACCCCGCGAGCGCGAACAGCACCACCCAGGCGGCGAGAAACCGCTCGCGCGTGATCACGTTCCACTGCAGCACCTGGTCGATGTTGCTCAGGTATTTCACGGCCGCCGCGAGAATTACAAACCCGAGCACCACTTTCACGCGGGCCATCCACACGCCACTGCGCGGCAGCCGCTGCAGGTATTGCGGAAAGAGCGCTAGAAAGAAGAACGGCGCGGCAAGTCCGGAGGCGAAACACATCATGCCCAGCACCGGCTGCAAGCCCTGGCCCTGAATCGACGACACCAACAGTGGGCCAACGATCGGCCCTACGCACGCGAACGAGGTCAGCGAGAACGTCAGGCCCATCAGCAGCGTGCCGACGTAACCGCCGCGCCGCGACGCGCTATCTACGCGCGTCAGCAGCCCCGATGGCAGCGTCAATTCGAACGCGCCCAGCAGGCTGAGCCCGAACACGATGAACACCGCGGCGATGAACGCGTTCACCCATGGGCTGGACCCCAGTTGCACAACACCGAACGGACCTGCGATGGCTTTCGCCAGCAGTCCCAACGAAGTGAACAGCACGACGATACCGAGGCAGAACAGCACGGCCTGCGTCAACCCGTCGCGCCGGTTCCCGGTCTGCCTGTTTAAGAAATATGACACGGTGATCGGGATCATCGGAAATACGCAGGGCGTGAAGATCGCCGCGATCCCGAATCCGAACGCGGTTAGCAGAAACCACCCGAGTCCGCTCGATTCCGCGGGCGTCGAAACCGGCGCTGGTGTGGTGGGCACCGCCGCGCGCGCTGGAGCCACCGGGCGGGAATGCACCTCCGTGAAACCGGCCGGTATCGCAATGGTGGCGACGGGGGCCGCGGGATCGATCGCGACCGCGGCCGCTGCCGTCTTCGTTCGCGGCGGTAAACACAGCCGGTCGTTGCACGACTGATAGCGCGCACGCGCGGTCACATCGGCGGTGCCCGCCGCTGCCGTCTTGCTCAGCTCGACGTCGAACAGAAAATCGGCTTCGTTTTGAAACGTCTCGGTGTCGAGCTGGAAGTTCGGGTCGAACTTCCGTTCCGGTTTCGCCTGATACAGTTTCGTGGAAGCAATCGCAGGCGTATCTGCCAACCCGACGCTGGTCGGAATCGGGCCGCCGCGCGGAGTGGTGACCGAGTACAAGTGCCAGCCAGGCTGAATTGCAGCCGTCAGGTGCGCGAGCACATGCCCGCCCGGCTGTACTTTCGCCGTGTCGAACCGTAGCGTCCAGGAGACGGGATCCTCCGCCGCGAAAGCGGGGACCAGAATCAGTGCGCAGGCGACGAAATATCGGAGGCGGAACTTGCTTGCAGCAAGCTCCCGTTTTCGGACCATTTGCTTAACTCGTGCTCGATGGTTTGGTTGACGCGCCCGGAGGCGAACTCGGCCGCCACTCGGATCGCGTTCTTGATCGCGTTCCCGTTGGAGCGGCCATGACTGATGATGCACACGCCCTTCACGCCGAGCAGCGGCGCTCCGCCATACTCGGAATAATCGACGCGCTTCTTAAACTCGCTGAACGCGCTGCGGGCCAAAACGTATCCCACTTTGCGCGTCACCGTCGCCTTCAGCGATTCGCGCAGCATACGGCCGATCATCTCGACCAGCCCTTCGCTTACCTTCAGTGCGACATTGCCGATAAATCCGTCACAGACGATCACGTCCGTCTCGCCGGTGTAAATATCGCGCCCTTCCACGTTTCCGGTGAAGTTGATCGGCAGACTCTTCAGCAGCGGCGTCGCCGAACGCGTCAACTCGTTGCCCTTATGCTCTTCTTCGCCGATCGACAGCAGACCCACCCTGGGCCGCGGCTTGTGAAAGATCGTGCGCGAATAGATTTCGCCCATCACGGCGAACTGCGCCAGCATGCGCGGGCTGCAGTCTACGTTCGCGCCGACGTCGACCACCACTACGGGCGTGCCCTTCAACGTCGGAAATGCGGAAGCCAGCGCGGGCCGGTCCACGCGCGGGATCATGCCCTGAATCATCTTGGCCGTGGCCATTACGGCGCCGGTATTGCCGGCCGAAACCATGCCGTGAGCCGCGCCGTCGCGAACCAGCCGGCACGCGACGTGAATGGAACTGTTGCGCTTCGTGCGCACGGCGCGCGCGGCGCTGTCTTCCATTGTGATGCGCTCGGCGGCGTGCACGATGCGAACCGGGAGTCCGCGCAAGTTGCCGTGCCGTTTCAACTCCGGCTCGAGCACTTCTTGCTGACCTACCAGAACTACTTCCAGATCCGGGATGGAGCGGGCGGCGAGCAGCGCGCCTTCCACTTCGGGACGAGGCGCCTCGTCCCCGCCCATGGCGTCCAGCGCTACGGTGATCATGGCGCGTGGACGGTTTATTGTTCGGCTACTTCGATGACCTCGCGGCCTTTGTAGCGGCCGCAGTGCGGGCACGCGCGATGGGGGAGCTTGGGCTCGTGGCAATTGGGGCACTCGGAAAGCCCGGGCGCGCGCAGATGATCGTGCGCGCGGCGCGTGGAGGTGCGCTCTTTGGAGTGTCTGCGTTTGGGATTCGGCATCTGTGTGTAAGTCCTCTAGCTTTGTAGTCTGCGCAGCGCCGCCCATCGATCATCCCCTGCTACTGGATGACAGTTACAGCGCGCAATATTCCGGTTCTGGCCGCATTCGGGGCAGATGCCCTGGCACGTCTCGCTGCACACCCGCTGCATCGGCATCGCCAGCAGGATGTACTCGCGCAGAATGTCCTCGAGCTCCAGGCCCGAGCCCTGGTAAAAACCGATCTCACTCTCCCCGGCGTCAATGGCGGCCTCTTCTCCGGGATGGTTCGGTTTCGTCGCCGGGCGGTAGAACAGGTCGAAATCGGAATCGATCGGAAACGCCGCCCTCTCCAGGCAGCGATCGCAATCGGCCTCCATCACAACCTTTACGTGCCCGCGCACGCGAATCTCGCCCAGCGTGTTCGCAAGCAGCTCTGCTACGCCTTCCGCTTCGAGCGGGCCGGCCTGATGTAAATCATCATCCAAGTACTCGATTTCGCCGGACGGGAACGTAACTTCAAAGCGAATCTTCCTTTGTTCGAGCTCCTGAACGCTGAACAACATTGCTGCACCTCGGGCGCACGCTCACCCGGCGCGCGCG
>JAICMB010000824.1 GCA_025929455.1 Bryobacteraceae bacterium
ACTCGGCGCGCAGGTGCTGCAGCTTTTCTAGCATCTCGCGCATGCCGGGCCATGTAACGCCTTCCGGGGTGAACAGGAACGAAGGGAACGAAGCCTCCACCATCGCGATCGGCCCATGCAGAAGATCGGCCGCCGAAAAGCGCTCTGCGACGATGTAGCAGGTCTCCATCAACTTCAGCGCAAACTCGAACGCGTTCGAATAGTTCAGTCCGCGGCCGACCACCAGCGCGCGTTCCATGAAGCGGTAGCGCTCGGAGCGCGCCGCAATCTCGTCCTCGAGTGTCAACGCCGTTGCCGCCAACTCCGGCACGCGCGCGACGTCATCGAGCTCAAGCTCGGCGCCGAGCGCCCAGGCCAGCAGGTACATAAGCAGCAGTTGACCCGTGTAAGTTTTGGTAGCCGCGACGCTGCGCTCCTTGCCGGCCCGCACTAAGAACGTCACGCCCGCTAACCGCGCGAGCGAACTTTCCGGTTCGTTGGTGATCCCGATCGTGAGCGCACCGCACTCGCGTGCGCGTTCGAGCACCAGATTGGTGTCGGTCGATTCGCCGGACTGCGATATGGCGACCACCAGCGCGTTCTCGATCGCAAGCGATTTTTTGTACAGCGTAAAAACGGAAGGCGCGGCGAGCGAAACCGGAATGCCGGTCGTAATCTCAAGCAGGTAACGGCCGAACTGCGCGGCGTTGTCGGACGTCCCGCGCGCGGCGAGCACGATCAGCGGTGGACGTTTCTTTGTGAGGCGTTCGCGGAGTGCGCGCGCGTTCGGCAGTTCTGCGGTGTACGTCCGCTCCAGCGTTTGCGGTTGTTCGCGGATTTCCGCGAGCATCTGCGACATATACAGGATGGTACTCGCCGCATCAAATGCGGTGAAAGCTCTTCAGAATGTCGCGTGTGCTATAGCGCAGCGCAATCGGCCGGCCGTGCGGGCAAGTCATGGGGCAATCCGTCGCCGCGAGCGCGTTCAACAGCCACTCCATCTTGCTATTGTCCAGCCGCATGTTGATCTTGATTGCGGCCTTGCACGCGATTGTCGCAGCCATGGCGCGCCGAACTCCATCGAGCGAAACACGCCGCAGTTCGCTTTCCGCGATCTCGAGTATTTCGAACACGAGCTTTTCGATTTCAGCCGCGCCGACCGCCACGGGCGCACTCTTAACGGCTATCGTTCGATTGCCGAACGGTTCCGTGTCGAAACCAGAGCGGTTGAGTTCTCCAGCAATGCGCGCGTACTCGATCTGCTGCGCGGCCGTCAATTCGAGCACCAGCGGCAGCAGCAGCGCCTGGCGCTCGACACCGTTTTCCGCCTGCTGCCGCACCACTTTTTCAAACAGCACGCGCTCGTGCGCGACATGCTGATCCACGATCCACAAGCCGTCGCGTCCGGCCGCCACGATGAAGCTGTCGTGCAATTGCCCGAGCGGCCGAAGATCGCGCAGCGCTTCGAGACTTTCGAGCGGTGCATCCGCGGCGCCGGCCAGTTTCTCCAGCGAGCCGTGCGAGGGGGGCGGTGCGAGTCGCAGGTCTTCTTCGCGGCTGGTTGTGGGTGCTGCCGCACTTGCGAGCGCAGCAGGCGGCAGCGGCTCGAACTGGAACCGCGGAGCGGGACCCAACTGAGTTCGCAACGTG
>JAICMB010000813.1 GCA_025929455.1 Bryobacteraceae bacterium
CAGCGTCGAACGCGGCGAATACCGCGTCGACTCGCGCGAGGTCGCTAAAAACATCATCGGCGCGCACCTCGACCGCGGCGAATACGTCAGGCGATATCGGGGAGCAGAAACGTCCGGGGCGCGCCGGCTTTCCGCGTGACCGCCTCGGCAGCGATATACCCGCTGCGAACGGCGCCTTCCATGGTTGCGGGCCAACCGCTCGCGGTCCAGTCACCCGCTAAAAACAGGTTCTCGAAAGCCGTTTGCGCGGGCGGTCTGACCAACCCGGGCCGCGCCGAAAAGGTCGCACGCACTTCTTTGACGACGTGCGCTTTCTCCAGCACCGCCTCGCGCGCGACCGGAAAAAACTCCGCGAGCTCCCGTGTCGCGAGCGCGATCACCTCGTTGCGTGGCATGTCGACCAGCCCGCGCGAAGCACTGACCACCAGTTGCACATAGCGGCCGCCGTCCTTGTTGAACAACCATTGCACGGTGCGGTCGAGCAGTGTGGCATGCGGCAGATTTGTAACCGGGCGATCGAACCACAGGTGAATGCCGGTAATCGGTGAGTGCTCAAACGCCGTAACATCCAGGCCCTCGATAAGCGAAGCCGCCCGCTCGAACGGCAGCGCGCAGATGCAGTAATCGCACTCCAGGCGCTCACCGCTCGCTATAACGGCACGCCCGCCGTGCTCGATCGCATCCACGCGCGATCGCAGCTGGAGTTGCACACCCGGCACGCGCGTCCATGCCGCACTGCTATAAAGATCGCCGAGGGGCACCTCGGGCACGCCCATTTCATACGCGTCGGCTCGCGCGAGAAAACCGAGCCAGAATACCTGGAACCCGTGCCGCGCCGCCATGTGATCCAGGTCTTCGTTGATCGCACTTACCAATACCTGATTCCAGAAGCGCTCGATCGCACGCGGCGTCTGCTTCTTCTCGCGCAGCCATTCAAGCATCGTGATCGAATCGAGGTCGCCGCGCCGGGTACGCTCGCGCCGCAGCGCCAGCAGTCCCCGCGCGATCGCGATCTTATCGCGCGTTGCGAAGCACCGCATTCGCAGAAAGCTTTCGGTGAAGTGCGCCGGCCGCGGCAGCGCGCCCGCTCGCATAACGGAAATGCGCCCGCCGGGCTCGACGAAATAGAACTCGCGGTGAAAACGAATACGGTCCGCAACGCCCACGCGCTCATAGAAGTCGAGCAGGTTCACGCAGCATCGCAGCAGGATGTGCTGACAGTTGTCTATGGTTTCGGGAGAAGCTTCGCCCGTGTTTAGGGCGTAGGAAGTAGCGCGCCCGCCGAGGAAAGGGCGTGCTTCGACAAGCGTAGTGTCGTAACCGGCGGAGCCGAGTGCGGCAGCGGCTGCCATTCCGGCCAGACCGCCACCGATGACGATTACGCGCGGCATGAATGGGCGCGCGGCGGCTTACGCCACCGGTACCCGGGCGCGATGCCCGCCACCGCCGCTGTTGTTAATGATGATGACGATGGCGATCGTCAAAATCACTGCTAGATAGGCGATGTCGGAAATATCGAAAGTCATTGGTTCATCCAGTATGGCCGTGCGGGGCCCGAGGCCGCAACGATCGGGGCGCCCAGTACCCTTTCGCAGACCGTATAGAACTGCGTCGGGAGAGCCCTACGGAGAAAGCGGCGGACGGCGGCAGACAGGCGGAAGCCCCACCTG
>JAICMB010000487.1 GCA_025929455.1 Bryobacteraceae bacterium
GAACTGCTGCCGGATATACTGCGGGTTATTCGCGTTGGCGGACTTGCTGGGATCGAAGTTCGGGTTCGCGGCAATCGAGAACGGATTGTAAATGTTCACGCCCGCCTTCGAGAAGTCGCCCTGCCGCTCCGCGAGCGATGGCACGCTAGTCAACGTCACCATGGGCGTAGCCTCGACATAGTTCTCCACGCCGAACGAGAAGAAGGTTTTGTTCCTGCCGTCGTAGACTTTCGGAATGAACACCGGGCCGGTTACTTGCGTGCCGTACTGATCGAGCGAGTGACCGCCAAGATTTTCGCCGGTAACCGGGTCGACCGCATATCGCGGCACGCCGCGCGCATTCGCCGTAATGTTGTTCGCATCCAGCCAGTAGCGGCGCATGAACTCGTAGCCGGTGCCGTGAAAGGCGTTGGCGCCCGACTTCGTCGTGATGTTAATGACGCCGCCGCCGGTGCGCCCGTACTGCGCGTCGTAAAAATTCGTCATCACGCGAAATTCCTGTACGGCGTCGACGGTAGGAATGTACGCGACGTTGTTGACGGAACGCGTACGGTCGGTGGTCATGTCGGTGATGGCGTTATCGGGCTGGCCGTCTAACAGGAAATTGTTCGTCTGTTGGAGGCCGCCGTTGATCGAGAAATTGATGTTATCGCCGTTGTCGAAAGGGCGCGTGAACTGCGGGTTGCCGTTGTAGACGACGCCTGGGGTCAGGTTCGCAAAATTGATCGGATTGCGGCCGTTGAGCGGTAACTGCGTCACGCGCACGTTATCGATAACGGCGCCGCGATCGGCCGTTTCTTGATCAAGCAAAGGCGCTTGCGCCGTTACGGTGACGTTCTCCGCGACCGCGCCGACCTCCAGGTTGAAATCAGCGGTGACGTGTTCGCTCACGCGGACTTCAATGGAGTTGCGGGTGGCGGTTTTAAATCCGGCCGCTTCCGCGGAAACGTCGTATTTGCCGGGGATGAGAAACGGAACAGTGTAATCGCCGGTCTGCGTTGTCTGTACGACGAACTGTTCGTTGGTGCCCTCGTTTTTGACTGTGATCTTGGCGTCCGGTACGCCGCTGCCTGTGGGATCCGTGACGCGGCCCGTGATGGTGCCGCGAAATTCCTGCGCAAATGCGCTCGCCGAAAAAGCGAGCGCGAGAATAGCAAACCCGATACTGCGCGAATTGACTTGCACTGCAACTCCTCAAATCCCGGCCCCTGAAGCACGGGAAGACGATTTAGTAGGGTCTCACTACTTAATCTCGTTTATACTGCTATCAACACTGCATGTCAAGGTACAAGGGGACGAGCAGCGCGGCCGCCGAGACGCGCATGCGAACGGCTACGCCCGCCAGCGTGCGAGCGGTGAACCGTTCCATTATTCTGCAGCTCATCCGCAGACGCCAGCCCGCGTCGCGCGCCGATCTCGCTCGCATCACTGGGATCTTTCGCAGCAGCGTTTCGGATATTGTCGACGAGCTGATCGCCGATGAATTGGTAATCGAAGAACGTGCGACGCCATCGGGCCGTGGGCGCGTGCCTATGAGCTTGCGGCTGAACGATGCTCAGTACCGCATTTTGGGCGTGAATATCCGGCCGAAGCATTTTCAGATCGCGTGCGCGGGCTTGAGCGGGCGCATTCAAAGCACGTACAGTTTCGAAACGCCTACCGCGCCGGGCAAGCTGCTGAGTGCAATGTCGAACGCGGTGGAGCGCGTCGGCGGAGAGCGGGCGTTTCGCCGTATTGGCATCGCCATTCCCGGCCACGTGGACGCGCCGGTGGGTCGCATCCTGTGGACGCCGACGCACCCGGAACTGAGCGGGCTCGACATTACGAGCGAGATTCAGCGGCGTACCGGTATCCCCGCTCTCGCCGACAACGACTGCAACGTGGGAGCTCTGTCTGAACTGTGGCTCGCAACCGGAGAAGCACGGAGCAGCGCAAGTGATTTCGTTTTTCTGAATGTCAGCGATTTCGGAACCGGCGCGGGCGCGGTGCTGAACGGACGAATTTATCTTGGTCATGACGCGCATTTTGCGGGAGAGGCCGGTCACATGGTGGTCGAGCCCGGCGGCCTATTATGCCGCTGCGGCCGGCGCGGTTGCTGGGAGTTGTACGTCAGCAATCACGCGACGTGGCAGCGCTTCAGTCCTACGATCGCGTTCAGCGCCGAACGGTTCGAGGCCATGCTCGACGCGGCGCTCGCGGGCGACAAACGCGCGCGCAAAAGCCTGCGCGAAACGGCGCGCTATCTCTCCATCGGGATTTCTAACCTCGGATTCATTCTCAATCCGGCGGAGGTGGTGATTGCCGGACGCATCACGCGCGTGTGGGACCTGATTCGAGAGGAAGTGGAGGGCGCTTATGGGTCGCCGCAGCTTCACTCCGCGATCCGGCCAGCGCAACATTCGGCGGATGACTCGCTGCTGCACGGCGCGGTTTGTCTCGCGCTGCGCGATACGTTTGCGCCCCCGGATTTTGGTGCGGTATAGCCCAGTGGGCCGGGTATTTGGCCCGCATTTTGACAGTTTCCGCTTTATAAAGTAAGCTCTTTTAGACCGTAAAAGGAGGTGTCGATGCCCCGATTCCCGCTGCTGCTGTTGCTCGCTGCCGCCGCCGTGTCCGCGCAAACGAAAAACCCCGCCGCGGGTCTCGTTGCCGACGACGTGCCCGTTCTGCTGACCGATCAGGGCGGCACCGTTACGGTCCCGATCTCCATCCACAACGCCGGCACCGAGCCGGTAATGCTACGGCTGAATGTGAGCGACTTTGAGCACAAGCCCGCCACGGGCGGCCCCTATCCGCTCGGCGCAACATTCTCGTGGTCGGCGATCGGCGAGGCGGACAAGAGCGTGCTGAACGGCGTAAAACCGCTCGAAGCCAACCACGCCATTACTGCAAAGCTCACCGTCGCGCGGTTGTGGGAGGCGGGTGAATCCACCGCCACGCTAAAAAACGGTGAGGCCGATATCCCGACCACCAGCGGCGCAAAGATCTGCGCGTTACGCGCGCTGCACATTCCCGAAGCATTCAATCTGCGCATCGACGCAGCCGGCAGTCCACCGGAAATCCGGTTCGCGAGTCTCGGCGTAGGTCGCAATAAGGTGCTGGTGCACATCGTGAACGCTGATGCCATGAGCTATCGCGTGCGCTGGGCGCTGCGGCTCGATGATGAAATACGCTCGGCGCCGAATCCGTACATAGACATTCCCGCGAACGGCAGCGTATTTCTCGACCTTTCGTCCGTCGCGCCCGCGCCCGACGGGTTGTTCTCCTGGATCGCACAGTTGCTCGCGAGTGGAACGCTCAAGGACGAAATCCGCGATGGCGACATCGTGCTCACGCCGGTGCTGGCGAGCGCCAACGTGCCGCCCATCGCGCCCAAGGTGCTGCCGATTACCGGCCGGCTGCGGTTCTGGTCGGAAGGATTCCAGGATTTTATGAACATCGTCTGCGTGTTCCTGCTCTTGACGCTCGGAGGCGTGGCATCGATCTGGGTGCATTGCGGGATGCCCA
>JAICMB010000245.1 GCA_025929455.1 Bryobacteraceae bacterium
AGTCCGGTTGCGAGTCCGAGCGCGCTCACCTACTCGCCGCCGCCATCGTCGCCTAGATCGTTGGTGCGGTTCTCGAATTTCGTGAACTCGCGCAGGAAGACGAGATTGACGCGCCCGGTCGGGCCGTTGCGCTGTTTCGCGAGAATGAGTTCCGCCATGCCGCGCAAATCATCGCGATCCGGTTTATAAACTTCTTCGCGAAAAATGAAGCCGATGAGATCGGCATCCTGCTCGATGGAGCCCGATTCGCGCAGATCGCTCATCTGCGGACGATGATCGCCCGGCCTCGTTTCGGGCGCGCGGCTGAGCTGCGAAAGAACCAGAAACGGAACGTTCATCTCCTTAGACATCAGTTTGAGGCCGCGCGACAGTGCGCTGATTTCCTGGTTGCGATTCTCGGAGCGCCCACGCGAGCTCATCAACTGCAGATAATCGATCACCACCAGCGCGAGACCGTGCTCGTTTTGCAGGCGCCGCACCTTGGCATGAATGTCCATCAGATTGGTGCCCGGGGTGTCGTCGATAAAGAGCGGCGCCTGCACCATGTCGGCGGCGGCCTTCTGCAAGCGGCGGCGCTCGTCACCGTTGAGATATCCGGCGCGGAACTTCTGCTGGTCCACGCGCGCCGCGGCGCACATCATGCGCGTCAGCAGCGATTCGCGCGACATTTCGAGCGAAAACACGGCCACAGTCTGCTTGTCCTGCGGGGCCATGGCCACGTGCTGCGCGATGTTGAGCGCGAGCGCCGTCTTGCCCATCGCGGGCCGCGCCGCAAGGATAATCAGCTCGCCGCCGTGGAACCCCCCAGTCATCTCATCGAGCTTCAGAAACCCCGTGCCGATGCCCTTAATGCGCTTGCTCGGATCGAGAAACGCGTTCAGGCCGCCTTCGTACTCGCGGATGATGCGCTCGGGATTCGCCAGTGCGTCGCTGGCGCGCGCTTCGCCCAGCTTGAGCAGGCTCTCTTCCGCCGACGCCAGGATCGTGTCCGGCTCATCTTCGCCCAGAACGCAGCGGTCGATCAGCTTTTGCGATGTAAAGATGATGCGCCGCAGAATCGCCTTGTCCTTGACGATGCGTACGTAGCTTTCGAGGTTCGATACCGTAGGCAGGCCGTCGTCGAGCGACACCAGATAGCTGAGACCGTCGACGGAGTCGAGCTGGTTCAACTTCATCAGTTCGTTCGCAACCGTAACGCGGTCGATGCGCTCGGCGCGTTGATACAGGTCCGCCATGCGCTGGAAAATGCGGCGGTGCTTTTCGAGTGCGAAATCGCCGGCTTCGATTGCGCCGGCGACGGTGAGATAACAGGAATCGTCGAGCAGAATGGAGCCGAGCACGAACCGCTCGGCGTCAAGATTCGCGGGCAGTCCTTTTACGGCAACCGTTTCGGCCGACCCGAGTTTCTCAGTCGACAAGGTGGCCTCCCCACAACCGGGTAGGGCCGGGAATCGTCGCAGCGTCCCTCATAAAAGTCCGACCGTTCTACGGTACCTGCCCCGTCGCGCCGCTTCAACCAAAACGTGCGCGTCAATGTTTGCTGACGCTTACGTTTTCAAAAAGCGTTTGAAATCCCTGTGGAAAACGCCCGCAGATTTCCGACGTGCAAGCGCTTCAAAACATGACACCGCCGGCGCGATATCCACAGCGACGTCCAAAACATCGCGTTCTATTTTTGTTTTACAGCAAAGTGCGGGGCAAATGCAAAGCCGCTGTACGCCGTTTTCTGAGCCGCGACAGTTAGGGAGCGGTATCGCGCGGGCGCGGAATGCCACTGCTATAACGTAGGCCAACCGCTCGCTCACGCTCGCGGCTCAGAAATTCACTTTCTGCAGATACTCGTAGCTTTTCCGCAGCGACGCGATCGGATCGCCGGGCGTCTGGTCCTGCTCCACGAAGTAATGCTTCACTCCCGCGGCCGCTGCCGCCTTTAACACTTCCGGTATGTGCACCACGCCGCTGCCTACCTCTTTAAAGCCGTCGCGCGGGATATTCTCGTTGTACTGCGGCCCGATGCCCGCCCGGACATCTTTTAAATGCACCAGCTTCACGCGGCTGGCGTACTTGTGAAGGATGCTCACCGGGTCGACGCCGCCCACCTGCGCCCACATGACATCCAACTCCAGCGCGACGAGTTTCGGGTCCGTCGACTGCATTAGCACGTCAAGCAGCGTTCCGTTCCCGACGGGGCGGTATTCGAACGCGTGGTTGTGATAACAAAGCTGCAGGCCCATGCGATTGGCCTGCTCGCCGGCTTTGTTCAGCGTCGCGCCCAGCTTGCGCATGACGTCTTCGCCCCCGCGCTCGTTCGGAGGAATGTACGGGCAGACGACGTACTGAAATCCGTGGCTCTTTGCCTTGTCGAGCGCGCTCGCGAGCTGGTCCTGCTTGTGCAGAAACAGGTTGAAATCGAGATGCTCGCTGACGGGCTTGAGCGAAGTCTGCTGCAGAGCGGACCAGATATGGTCCAGATCCGCTCCGATCGCCTCCACCTCGCGGTAGCCGATATCCTGGATCGCGCGCAGCACCGCGAGCGGATCCTTATCGATAATGCTGCGCACCGTGTAGAGCTGGACGCCGACAGTGCGCAGCGTGCGCGCTTGAAGGACGCCGGCCGTAGCGCCGGCCGCGAGCGCAAGAAAACCGCGCCGGGCAAGAGGAACTTCGGGGTTCGCGGACATAGTTACATGCTACAACCGGGCCCGTCGCGATATCATTCGCGTTTATGATGAAGCTCCGCTCTTTGTGTCTTTTGTTGGCGTGTGCGGCCGCCGTCCACGCTGATGTGCGCTTGCCGGCCATCCTGGCGGATCACATGGTGCTGCAGCGCGACAAGCCCGTGCACATCTGGGGCCGCGCGGGCGCGAACGAGAGCGTCTCGGTAACTCTGGCCGGCGATTCGCGTTCCACTGCGGCGGACTCGCTCGGCTTCTGGAGCGTCTACCTGCCGCCGCACACCGCGGGCGGCCCGTACGATATTTCGATCCACGGCAATAACGAGATCGTGCTGCACGACGTGCTCGTCGGCGAAGTATGGGTCGCGTCGGGTCAATCCAATATGGAATTTCCCGCGAAACACACGGCCAACGCCGCCGCTGAGCTCGATGCCGCTTCGCATCCCCGCATCCGTCTGTTTCATGTCAACAACAACGTCTCCTCGTACCCGCTGGACGATGTTGAGTCGTGGGCGCCCAATTCCTCGAACGATGCGCACGCTGTTGGCCACAGCGGCTGGCAAGCATGCGATCGCGAGAGCGCCGCCGATTTCTCCGCCGTCGCGTATTTCTTCGGACGCGATCTCGAGAAAACCTTGCACGTTCCCATTGGCCTTATCGACTCTTCCTGGGGCGGTACGCCGGTCGAAGCCTGGACCAGCCTCGACGCCATCTCCTCCGACGCGGCGCTGATGCCGCTGTTCGCGTCATGGGCGCGCATGAACGACAGCGGCGTGCGAGCACGGCTCGCGAGAACGCACCAAATCGAGGCTTGGCGCACCGCCGCGGCGAGTGCGCGTGCCGGTGGACAACCGGAGCCGCAGTTCCCCTGGAAGCCCAACGATCGCGACTCGTGGTCGCCCGCCGGTCTTTACAACGCCATGATCGCGCCGCTTACGCCTTTCCCCGTGCGCGGCGCCATCTGGTACCAAGGCGAAACCAACGCCACCATCGAACGCGCGCCGCTCTATGCGCGCCTGTTCCGCGCCATGATCCTCGACTGGCGGCGCGCCTGGGGCGAACCGGACATGCCGTTCCTGTTCGTGCAACTCGCGAATTTCAAGACGGGGCCGGAAGACCGCTGGCCCGAGTTGCGCGAGGCGCAGACGGATGCCCTCGCGCTGCGCAACACAGGCATGGCCGTCACGATCGACATCGGCGATCCGAACAATATTCACCCGCGCGACAAGCAGGACGTCGGCGCACGATTGGCGCTCGCGGCGGACGCGATCGCGTACGGCGGCAAGCGCGAGTACTCCGGCCCGTTGTTTACACGCGCCGTCCCCGAAGGAACGGCGCTGCGTGTGTGGTTCGATCACGCATCCGGTCTGAAGGGCAAGGGCGGCGCGCTGCGCGGCTTCGAAATCGCGGGGCTTGACGGTAAGTATGTTCCGGCAAGCGCTGACATTGACGGGAGCAGCATCGTGGTATCCAGCCCTCAGGTGAGCACGCCCGTTGCGGTGCGATACGCATGGGCCGACAATCCCGACGCGAATCTTTATAACAGCGCGGGGTTGCCGGCTTCGCCGTTCCGCTCGCGCTAGGGGCGCGCTCTGAGTAACGTTGGGAGTCTGCTTATGAACGCAGAGGCGGATTGAAAATCCGCCGCAGGTTGAAAACCTGCCTCACGGACACATTGAGTAATGTTCAGCGTTTCCTTACGACCTGTTACGGGCACAAAGCGCGTCTGCACATCCAAGTTAGTGAGGATAGACCCTCGGAATTGGAGAGGACGATGCTTAGCATACTTAAGAAGAAATCGGCTTTGATTACGGTAGCGCTGGGAACGGTTATGGCCGTTGCCGCTCCTACGATGGCGGTGGCGCGCGACCGCGACGACCACGGCCGCGACAACCGGCACTTCGCGACACAGCAGCGCGATGTTCGCGGGCACGACAACCATGATCGAGGCCGGGACCGCGACCGCGGCGGGCACGATGGCTTTCGCGCCCGGGTGTATGTCAACAACGGCTACGGTTATGGCAGCGGCTACGCGAGTGGCTACGCCAACGGCTACAACAGCGGCTATAACAGCGGTTACACAAACGGGTATTACGACCAGTACGGCAACTGGCACGCCTACGGCTACTAATGCCGCCGCCGCGGCCCGCCCATGTGGGGCGGTGGGCCGCGGCTTTGTGTTTCCATAATCCCGATGACGATTTCACGCCGGAATGTTTGCATGAGCGCGGCTGCTGCGCTGTTGACAACCGCGCGGAAGCCCGTCGCCGCCGCAAACAAAAGCGGCCTGCTGCGTTTTGATGGCGCGGCGCGACGCATTCTGGCCTCGATGACAATTGAAGAAAAAATCGGGCAGATGACGCAGGCCGACCAGCAGTACCTGATCACGCCCGTTGACGTCGACGCCTATCATCTTGGATCGGTGCTGAGCGGCGGCGATTCGGACCCGAAATCCGGCAACGACGTCATCTCGTGGACCGACATCTACGACCACTTGCAGGAGCGCGCGCTCAAAACGCGCCTGCGCATCCCGCTGCTCTATGGAGTCGATGCCGTGCACGGGCACAACAACGTGATCGGCGCGACGATGTTCCCCCACAACATCGGCCTCGGCTGCACTCGCAATGCGGATCTGGTGTATCAGGCGGCGTTGATTACCTCCGAAGAGGTGCGCGCCACCGGTATTAACTGGGCCTTCGCGCCGTGTGTCGCCGTACCGCAGGATATCCGCTGGGGGCGCACCTACGAAGGATTCAGCGAAGATCCATTAATTGTGAAAACGCTTGGCGCAGCGGCGGTGCGCGGTCTCCAACGCGCCTCTCTCGACGATCCGCTCGCGGTGCTCGCGAGCGCCAAGCACTTCGCCGGCGACGGGGGCACTGGCTTCGGAACCGGCATTCGCGGCCTGCTCGATCAAGGCGACACTCGCGTCGATGAAGCCACGCTGCGCAGCGTGCACCTGCCCGGCTACGTGTCGGCGATCGCCGCCGGCGTTGCATCTATCATGCCGTCGTACAGCAGTTGGAACGGGCAGAAATGCTCGGGTGACGAGAAGCTGCTCACCGGCATTCTCAAG
>JAICMB010000725.1 GCA_025929455.1 Bryobacteraceae bacterium
ATGACAACGGACGCGGTGGGAGGCGTGTGGACTTTCTCGACGACGCTCGCCCGCTCACTTGCTGCATTTGGATTCGAGATTTTGCTCGTGACGCTTGGGCCGCGTCCCAACGAGGCGCAGAAAGCGATGCTGCGCGGAGTTCAACGGCTATCACTGGTCGAAACCGATCTTCAACTCGAATGGCAGGACCCGGCCGGCGCGGACCTCTGCCATGCGGATGCCGTGCTTGGCGGCCTTGCTGATCGCTTCGGTCCGGACCTTGTACACCTCAACAGCTTCAGGGAGGCAATATTCGATTGGAATGTGCCGATCGTCGTGGTTGCTCACTCCTGCGTAAACAGCTGGGCGGAAGCTTGCGGCGAGACCGATGCGTTCAGTGGCGATGACTGGAAGGCCTACAGCCTGTCGGTTCGGAACAGCTTGCGAAAAGCGAACGCCTGGGTAGCGCCAACGCGCGCGTTTCGACGGCAATTGGCTTCGCAACATGGACTGCCGGAAACCGGCGAGGTGATCTGGAACGGCGTGGAGACGCGTTCGCATTCACCGGCAGCAGTCAAACAGCCGTTCGTGTTAAGCGCGGGTCGGATGTGGGACAAGGCCAAGAATGTATCCGTGATCGCCCGAGTCGCGCCGGCTATTGACTGGCCCATCAGGATCGCCGGCCAATTTGCGCGCAATAGCACGGCAGCCACGCCCATTGCGAGAAATTGCGAACTGCTCGGCGAAATCTCGCAGGCTTCCGTGCTGGGTGAGATGGAAAGGGCGTCGATTTTTATCAGCCCGGCACTGTACGAGCCGTTCGGGCTCTCGGTCTTGGAATCGGCGAGCGCCGGATGTGCATTGCTGCTTTCCGACATTCCAAGCTTCCGGGAATTGTGGGATGGCGCGGCACTGTTCTTCAATCCACACGATCCAGACGAGATCCGTCGGTGCTTGCGGTCACTCTGCGACGACGAGATGCAGAGAATCCGTTTGCAGCGCGCCGCGGCGAAACGCTCGCTGGATTATCCCTTGAGCAAAACCGTCAGCGCCTACCGATCGTTGTACGGATCTTTATTGACATCGGTAGCCCATCCGTCTTCAGCCGGCCCGCAGCGCGGGGAGATGATCGGATGAAAGCCGTATTCTTCTGCCACGCCTTCACCTCATGCTGGAATAACGGCAACGCGCATTTTCTGCGCGGAGTGACGCGCGAACTGGCGCGGTTGGGGCATCAGGTCCTCGTATGCGAACCCGGCCAGGGTTGGAGCCGCAGCAACGCGCTGCGCGATGGAGGCGAGGCGAGTCTGCAGGAAGCAGATTCGCTCGTGCCGGGCGTACAAGTGCATCGATACGATCCGTGGCCCGATCTTGATTACGTTCTGCCTGCGGCCGATCTTGTTATCGTTCATGAATGGAATCCACCTGCGCTGGTGGCCGCGCTAGGCCGGCGCCGCGCCGCCGGTGGAAAATTCACGCTGCTGTTTCATGATACCCATCATCGCGCGGTGACGGCTCCCGGCGAAATGGCTGGGTTCGACCTCGACGGATATGACGGCGTACTCGCGTTTGGCGAGGTGCTGCGCGAGATATACGTCAAGCGCGGATGGGCGCGGCGAGCGTTCACCTGGCATGAAGCGGCCGACATCGAGCTGTACCGCCCGATGCGAGATGTCGAAAAGCAATGTGACGTCATCTGGATCGGAAACTGGGGCGACGATGAACGAAGCGCGGAGCTTGTCGAGTTTCTGATCAGGCCGGTTGGGCAACTCAAGCTCAGCGGGCGTGTCTATGGCGTGCGGTACCCGCAACAGGCGCTGGACGCGATCAAAGCTGGCGGACTGACCTATGGCGGATGGCTGCCCAATCATCACGCACCCCAGGCGTTCGCGCAGGCGAGAGCGACCGTGCATGTGCCGCGCGGGCCTTATGCAAGGCAGCTGCCGGGCATTCCTACCATCCGCATATTCGAAGCGCTCGCGTGCGGTGTCCCGCTGATAGCGGCACCATGGTCCGACGACGAGCATTTATTTCCTTCCGGCTGTTATCTCAGCGCGAGTGGGGGCGATGCCATGAAATCCGCGCTCGCGGTAGTGCTGGGTGACGATGAACTCGCCAGGCAACTGTCGCGTACCGGGTTACGTGCGGTGCTGGAGCGGCATACCTGTCGCCATCGCGCCGAAGAACTGCTGGCGATCATCGCTGGCCTGGGTCGTTTCGCGCACGTAG
>JAICMB010000790.1 GCA_025929455.1 Bryobacteraceae bacterium
ATGGCCGCGTACACCGGCCAGCAGGTGACCTGGGATCAGGCGCTGAATTCACAGGAAAGGCTCATGCCGGAGCACCTGGATTGGAAAGGCAGCCACGAGGTGAAGCCGCGCGCGGAGCCCGGCATCACCAAACTGCTGTAAAGCGATGCGGACCCTTTTCCTCGCGGCGGCGGGCGCCTTGCTCGCCGCGCACGCACATGCGCAACAGGCGCCGGATCCGGCGGAGGCGGCCGAACGGACCGCCGTCCGCAAAATCCACGAACGCATTCAGGCGCACGAAAAAGCGGGCAAGCCCGGTCCTTATACGGTCACGATTCCGGATACGACTGTCTCTTACCCGATGGCGCCCGTGCCCGCGGGCGAGTTCACGATGGGGTCCGCCAATGGCGGACCGCAGCACAAGAAGGACGAGCAGCCGCAGCACAAGGTAAAGCTCGACGCCTTCTGGATGCAGGCGCACGAGGTTACGTGGGACGAGTACCGCCTGTTCATGTTCGCGACGCAGGGCGGAGAGATCTCGCACAAGGATGAGACGGTGGACGCCGTGAGCCGGCCAACACGCCCTTACGTGGAGATGAGTTTCGGCATGGGGCTGGACGGGTTTCCAGCGATCAGCATGACGCAGCATGCAGCGAATAAGTATGCCGAGTGGCTGAGCGCGAAGACGGGCGAGTTCTACCGGCTGCCGACCGAGGCCGAATGGGAGTACGCCTGCCGCGCGGGATCGACCACAGCTTATTCCTTCGGCGACGACGCGGCCAAGCTTGGGGACTATGCGTGGTACCAGGCCAATAGCCAGGGCAAGTATCAGAAAGTGGCTGCGAAGAAGCCGAACTCGTGGGGCCTATACGACATGATGGGCAACGTGATGGAGTGGACGCTCGACGAATACGCTCCGTATGCGGCGGGCGCCGTCGTGAATCCATGGGTGAAGCAGACGCAGCCGTATCCGCAGGCGGTGCGCGGCGGGTCATGGAACGATGCGGCGGACATGCTACGGTGCGCCGCGCGTGTGGCGTCCGACCCTGCATGGAAGCAGCAGGACCCACAGTTGCCGAAGAGCATCTGGTATATGACCGATGCGCAGTGGCTCGGGTTCCGGCTGGTCCGGCCGGCGAAGGTTCCCAGCGCGGAGGAGATGTACCGGTATTGGAACAGCGGCGTCGCGCATGACGAGGAGTAGGGCGCGGGCTCTCGCGGCGGCGGCCTGCCTGATCTTCTCCCGTGGGATTAGCGCGGCGGAGTTGCGCCTGTTCGAGGAGGCGCAACCGCACATGGGCACCCTCTTCCGCATCACGCTGTATGCCGATAACGGGGAGCAGGCAAAGGCCGCGTTTCACGTGGCGTTCGCGCGCGTCGCGGAATTGGACAACACGCTTTCGGATTACAAGCCGGATAGCGAATTGAACCGGATCTGCAAGGAAGCCGTGAAGCGGCCCGTGGCCGTAAGCGCAGCGCTGTTTACGGTGCTCGCGGCATCGCAAGAGCTGGCGAAAGAGACAGGCGGCGCGTTTGATGTCACGCTGGGACCGGTCACGCGCTTGTGGCGGCAAGGGCGCGCCGAGGGGCGACTGCCGGAACCGAACGCCTTACGCGAGGCGGCATCGCGCTCCGGATATCGCAAGCTGCACCTCGATGCGGCGCGCGGGACGGTGCTATTGGACCAAACCGGCATGCAATTGGATGTAGGCGGAATCGGCAAGGGTTTTGCAGCCGACGAAGCGCTCCAAGCGCTGGCGCGGTCAGGGATTCGCCGGGCGCTAGTTGCGGCGAGCGGCGATCTGGCGTTCGGCGACCCGCCGCCAG
>JAICMB010000243.1 GCA_025929455.1 Bryobacteraceae bacterium
AAGACCAAGCCGCCGATCGTTGTAGACGGCCCGCCGCGCTCCGCTACAGCAACGCCGCAAGACAACACGGCGCAACCGGCCACGCAGGCCGCTTCGCAAGCCTCCTCGCAACCACCCGAGGCGGCGAACGATACGGAGCAGAGCGCTGCGACATTTGCGCCGCCAGCGGCCACTGCGAAGAAGATCGATGGTGCGAGCGATTCCGATGTCGCGCGCCCGATCGATCAACCCCCGCCCGGCCAGTACTGGCAGGTGGCCGCGACTACGCGCCCGGAGGCGGAGATCGTCGCCGAAGTGCTGCGGAAGAAATCGCTGCACACCGTGGTCGCTCCCGCATCCAAGGCAGGGCTGTTCCGTGTGCTGATCGGCCCCATGCACGACGCGTCCGAAGCGGGGCAGGTCCGCACCAAGCTCGAGGACGCGGGCTTCAAGAATCCGATTCACCAAAGGTATTAACGCGCGCCGATGCTGGTGCAGCTCGAAACCGGACCCGCCCAACCGCGCTTGCCCGCATGGCTGCGCAAAGGCGGCACGCACTTCGAAGCGGTTCATGAGTTGAAAACGGAGTTGCGCCGACTGCGCCTGCACACGGTGTGCGAATCCGCACGCTGCCCCAACATGCACGAGTGCTTCAGCCGGGGCGCGGCGACGTTCATGATTCTCGGCAATCTGTGTACGCGCGGGTGCGGATTCTGTTCGGTTCCGAAAGGCGCACCGCACAAGCACGCGTTTACGCTCGATGCCGGCGAGCCTGCCAACGTCGCGCGCATGGCGAGCGCGATGCAGTTGCGCTACGTCGTCATCACGTCAGTGAATCGCGATGATTTGCCGGATGGCGGTTCGCATCACTTTGCGGAAACTGTCCGAGAGGTCCGCGCGGCGCTGCCGGAGGCGCGTGTGGAAGTGCTGACGCCCGATTTCTGCGGCGACATGGACGCGGTCGCGCGCGTGCTCGACGCCGGACCGCACGTGTTCAATCACAACATGGAGACCATCGCGCGTCTGTACCGGCGAGTGCGCCCGCAGGCCAACTACGAACAGTCTTTAGCGGTTCTGCGTTTCGCGAAGACGTACCGTCCCGCCGCGCTGACCAAGTCCGGCCTGATGGTGGGGCTCGGCGAAACGGCGGCGGAGGTGGAAGCACTGCTGCGCGATCTGGTGCGCGCGCATGTCGACGTTGCGACGATCGGGCAATATCTGCAGCCTACACGGCGCAACTTGCCGGTGTCCGCCTTCATCACGCCGGAGCAGTTCGACTCCTGGCGCGATTACGGCCTCGCGGCAGGTTTCAAGATGGTGTTCAGCGGTCCGCTCGTCCGCAGTTCCTATATGGCGGACCACGTGAATGAACAGGCTAACCGGGTCACCGCTTAATTTCCTGCTGGCGGCGATCACCGGCGCCGCCCTCATCCTGATATTTCCGAACGCGAGCGTTACGTGGCTCGCTCCGTTCGCACTCGCGCCGCTGCTGGTCGCGCTTGGCCGCGAGCCGCGCCCGTGGCGGCGCTTTTTGCTGGGCTGGTTCAGCGGCGTCATTTTCTGGTTCGGCGTCTGCTACTGGATTCAGTTTGTGCTGGCGGTGCATGGCGGGCTCGGGCAATGGGGCGGCTGGGGCACCTTCCTACTCTTCTGTGTTCTTAAAGCCATCCACACCGGCGTGTTCGCGCTGCTCGCCGCCATTCTGATTCCGCAATGGTACGCGGTTCCGGCAATCGCCGCGCTGTGGACGGGCATCGAGCGAACGCACGCGGACTTCGGCTTCACGTGGTTGTTGCTTGGCAACGCCGGGATCGACATGGCAGTTCCGCTGCGTTTAGCGCCGTTCATTGGCGTGTACGGGCTATCGTTTATTTTCGCGGCGATGTCGGTCGCGACCGCGCTGGTATTTCTCCGGCGGCCGCGCCCGCACATTTACTGGGTGGCGATCGTCTTGCCGATATTCGTGCTGCCGTCGATACCCGCGACCGCGCCCGCCACCGCATCGGCCACGATGGTGCAGCCCAATATTCCGGCAGAAGCGGAGTTCTCTCCGGTACAGGCCGAAATGCTGCACCAGCGCCTTATCGGAGCGTCGCTCGCAGCCGTGCGCTCAACCACCTCGCGCCTGATCATCTGGCCGGAAATACCCGGGCCGTTTTACTACTACAACGATCCGCTGTTCCACGATGAGGCGGACGCGCTGGCGGTTCGCGCGCACGCATATTTTCTGTTTGGGACCGTCGCGTTCACGCCGCAGCGGCAGCCGCTCAACTCCGCCGTGATGCTGCGTCCGGATGGCGCCGTGGTGGACCGTTATGACAAGATTCACCTGGTTCCATTTGGCGAATTCGTGCCGTCATTTTTCGGATGGGTGAATCGAATCACGCAGGAGACCAGCGATTTTGTGCCCGGCACGCGGCGCGTCGTCTTCGCGATGGACGGGCATCGCGTGGGCGCGTTCATCTGCTACGAGTCGGCGTTCTCGAACGAAGTGCGCAAGTTCGTGCTGGCGGGCGCGGACGTGCTCGCGAACATTTCGAATGACGGCTATTTCGGGCACAGCGCAGCACGAAAACAGCATCTCGAGTTGGTGCGCATGCGCGCGGTGGAGAATCGCCGCTGGATCTTGCGCGATACGAACGATGGCTATACGGTCGTGATCGATCCCAGTGGCAGGATCACGGACGCGTCGCCGCCATATATAGAAACGATCGGAAATTTCAAGTACGGCTACGTCGAGGACATGACGCCGTACACGCGCGATGGCGACTGGTTCGCGTGGGCGTGTTTGGCGGCCGCCATTGTCGCGCTATTTGCTTCGCAGCTTCCGCATTACACGCAGCACGCCCGGCGCAATGCACCACAGCGTCAAAAGCAGCGACGCTAGGATGCTGACGCCCATGGCGGCAAGCATTTCGTAGCCGCCATCGTAATCGAGCGTCACTTCGCAGGGTCCATTACAGGCCGTGTCAACGACAATCTGGCCGATACCATCCGAGCGCACCGGGCGTGGAGCGCCGTTCGCGCTGGCGTGCCAGCCGCGATCCCAGGCCACTTGCACGGAAAGCTCCTGGCCGGGTCGCATGACGGTGTGGATAACGGCGGAGTGCTGGCTGGTCCAATTGAAACTGGCACGCGAAAATGCCGCGTTGCGCAACGCCGCGACGTACGGCCGCAGCGGAGCGACATCGACACCGTTCACGGGACGCCGCGCCGGAGCGTCGCCTGCGCCGATAACGTGTGCGAGCGAGGCGCTGTGCAGCGGCACGGCACGAATGCTGTCGTCGCCCTCCTGCCACAGCACACGGTAATCGTCGAAGCGCGCGATCTTCTGCAGCGGCCGGTAATACTCGCGCGTGCGGGGACCTTCCACGCCCACGGCCTGGATGCCGTACGCCTCCAGCCACATGCGCGTGTACTCCGGGTCGTTGGTGCCGTCGCCTGACAAGAGGAAGTACGTGACGGCCGGGATGGTGGGATTCGACATACCGTTGTCGAAACCGCCCGCGATCTGCGGATTGTCCGAGAACGCATTCAGCCAAAACGAAATCGTGCCGGGTACGAACACGCGGCGGCCGTAGAGATAGCGGCCGAGCCAGTGCGCTTCGCGGTATTCGATGGTCTGTGTAATGTCGATCGGCTGGCCGATAACGGTGCGTGCATATCGGAACGTGTGACGTGCCTGAAAAGTCGCGAGCACGGCGATGCAGGCGAGCGCGATCACGTACACGGCACGCCGCGGACGCAGCGCTGCGAGAATCCGCGCGGCCACGATGCCGGCGAGACCGCACAGCGCCAGGTCCATTTCCAGGTGATAACGCAAGGCCTGCGGGATGAGGTCGTAATGCAGCCATTCCGATATGAGACCGAGCGTCGCGGTGAGCACGGAGAAGATCAGGAAGAATTGCAAGGCGGGGCGTGCACGCAGCAGAGCGGCGACGATTTTGACAAGCACAGCGAGCGCGATCAGGCCCGCGATATCGAGCGCATCGTGGCGCAAAGCCGATTGCGGGATTCCGCCCACGCGCGGCGCGTTGTTGTGAATGGTTGCGATGGTGGATGGCGGAATCCAGGCGACGGCCAGCGCGTACGCCATTCCGGCAAGCACAGCCGCGTGGGCCCATAACCGCCAGTCGCTCGGCATGCGGCGAGTGCGCGTCAGCAGCAGAGCTAAGGCGCCGAGTGCGAGCGCAAAACTGCCGATCCAATTTGTCAGCGCGACCGCCGCAATGGCACTTGCCGCGGCGGACCAGCGCAGCGCAGTACGCGATTCGAGTGCCGCGTCGAGCAACACGATTGCGACCGGAACCAAGGCGAGCGCGGCGAGATGCGGCCCCTCGCCGTACAACATGAGCACCTGCAAGCGCCGGTCGTGCAGGAGGCTGCCCATGTCGTGACGGACGGTGGCCATGAGAAACGCCGAGGGCGCCAGCAGCGAGTAGAACAGCGCCGCGATCACGGATGCCGCACGCGAGCCGGACAGGCGCAGCACCAGCCAGTACAGCGCAGCGGGCGCCAGCGCATAGAACATCGCCGTGACCGCGTGATATGCGAGCGCCGGCGAACGCTGCGTGATGGTCGCCACCGCCGCGACGATCTCGTGCAACAGGGGCGGGTAGGTGTTCTGGAAGGGAATGCCGCCGTACCAGAGCGGGTACCACCACAGGTCCGCCGGATGCGCCATCATCCAGCGCGCGATCGCAAGGTACGCGCCTTCGATCGACGCCATGTAGCGGCTGTACTCGATGGTGAACAGCCGGTACACGAACAGCGCGTTCAACAGCACGATCGCGAGTGCGGGCCAGGCGGCCTTGCGGGCTGCCGCGCCGCGCTGCGCCGTGCGCTCTAAGTGCTCGAGAGTGCGTGCCACCGGAGACATCGGACGTCACGAGCTTACCATCGCTCCCGCCCTACACTGGAGTCATGGCCGGCTATTACCACGACGAGGACCTCGCGCGTTTTTCGGAAATTGGCAAGAGCGCGCCGGAGTTATGGCAGAAGTTCTCGGAATGGTACGGCGCGGTGTTTGCGGAAGGCGCGTTGAGCGAGCGCGAGAAGGCCCTGATCGCGCTCGCGGTGGCGCACGCCGTGCAGTGTCCGTACTGCATTGACGCGTTTACCAACACGGCACTCGAGAAAGGGTCCAATCTGGAGCAGATGAGTGAGGCCGTGCACGTGGCAGCGGCCATTCGCGGCGGTGCGTCGCTGGTGCACGGATTGCAAATGCGCAACGCGGTGGCGAAGGTTTCGATGTGAATGCGTTCGACGAGGCGCTGCGGGCGCACGGGCAATTTCCGCTGCGCGCTGCCGGCGTGCAGGTCTTTCAAATCAATGTCGGCAAGCTCTGCAACCAGACCTGCGCACATTGCCATGTAGACGCGGGGCCGCACCGTCGCGAAATCATGACCCGCGAGACGGCGGAGCTGTGCATGGCGGCGCTGGCGCGCACGGATATTCCGACTGTCGATATTACGGGCGGCGCTCCGGAGCTGAATCCGAACTTCCGGTGGCTGGTAGAGCAGGCGCGAGCGCTCGGCCGGCATGTGATGGACCGCTGCAATCTCACAATTCTGATGGTGCCGTCGCAGGCGGATCTGGCGGATTTCCTCGCACAGCATGAGGTCGAAATCGTCGCGAGCCTGCCGTATTACATGCCCGCGGAAACGGATGCGCAGCGCGGCGCGGGTGTGTTCGACAAATCGATTGCGGCACTACGGGCGTTAAACGAGCGCGGCTACGGACAGCCGGGATCGAATCTCAAACTGAATCTCGTGTACAACCCGG
>JAICMB010000400.1 GCA_025929455.1 Bryobacteraceae bacterium
ACGCGAACACGTAGCTACCATCGGGCGAGATCCGCCCGGCGCCTTCGACGTGCACGCGTACGCGGCTGACGGCGAGCAGCACGCGCGACCAAGCACGTGCAATAGCGGCTTGACGGTGTCCCGTGGGATCGAAAAATGAGACCGCTACGCTGGCGGAAGCGAACACAATGGTCGCCAGGACGATCATCGGATTAGTGATCAACGCCGCGCGCAGCCGTGACATCGTTTCTTCCCTATTTTACGAGCAGGGCGCGTGCCTCTCCGATCAGGAATAGCGAGCCGGTGACGAACACTGCATCGTTCGGGGCGGCTTTGCGGCGCACAAGATCGAGAGCGGCGGAGACAGTGGGTGCGATGGTAACGTTGTCGCCCGGAATCTCAGCCGGCGGAAGCGCGCGCGCGTTGGCGGGGGCGGTCGCGATCACGCGCGTAGCCAGGGGGAACAGCAGCGATGTCATTTCGCTGACGGCTTTGTCGCGCATAACGGCGTAAACGATCCAAACGCGGCGGTCGCTATAGAACTGGCGGATGTAGTGGGCGAGGGCGCGCGTGCCGGCGACGTTGTGCGCGCCGTCGAGAATGATTTCGGGAGTCGTGGACACACGCTCCAGGCGGCCGGGCCAGCGCGTTTCCGCTATGCCCGCGGGCGCGACGCCGACTTGCTCCAGGGCGATAGCGGCCGTAAGCGCGTTGCCGATCTGGTGCTCGCCGGGCAGGGGACACGCGATGTCGGCGCCGCGCGTTCGGAAGCGGCAGCCGCGTTCGTTGCAGGCCACGTCTTCGATGCTCCAATCGGAGGCGAACCGCAGCGGCGCGTGAACGCGCGCGGCGGCTTCCTTTATGGCCTCCATCGCCGTCGCATGCTGACAGGAGATGACGGCGGGCACGCCCGGTTTCAGGATACCGGCTTTTTCCGATGCGATTTGATGCAGGTGATCGCCGAGGTATTGCTGGTGATCGTAGTCGACGGGGGTGATCACGCACACTTCTGGGATGACAACGTTCGTAGCATCGAGACGTCCGCCGAGGCCGACCTCAAGCACCGCTCGCTCGACGCCGGCGTCGCGAAACAGCAGGAATGCCATCGCGGTGATCGTTTCGAAGTATGTGGGATGCAGGTCGATGGAGCCGTTATCGAGCAGTTCTTCGGCGCAGTAGTGGACACGTTCGAAAGCGGCGGCGAATTTCTCTTCGGATATCCGCCGCCCGCCGACTTGGATGCGCTCGGTGGGTTCGACCAGATGCGGCGATGTGTAGAGCGCGGTGCGCTGGCCGGCCGCGCGCAAACCGGCTTCGATCATGGCGCACGTAGAGCCTTTGCCGTTGGTGCCGGCGACGTGGATAAAGCGGCCGCCGTGGTGCGGATTGCCGAGGGCGGCGAGTAGCGTGCCGATGCGCTCGAGGCCGAACTTGGCGGTGTGCAGTTCGTTGCCGAGCGTGTACAGGTACGCGATCGCCTCGCCGTAATTCATGCGCGCGCGCTCCGCCGTGAGAAGGTGAGCCAACCGACTGCAGCCATGACAAGCGTTCCGCCGATCACTTTCACTTCGAAGGTCCAGACCGATGCGACGTCGCCGGTGGGAATGGTGGAAAGGACGACAGCAAGCGCCGACACGCACAGTCCCGATGCACCGGCAATACGGTGGCCGAAATGGATGCCGGCGGCAAAGATGTAGACGTACGGAATGAGCGCGGTGATGACGCCCATGTCGACCAGGATCTGATACGCGGCGCGGGAATTCTCTCCGAATTGCGCTGCAAAGAGAAACGCCGTCGCGATCGCCGCTTGAACGAGGATCGACAGATACGGCGTGCGCCAGGTGGGGTGCAGGCGGGCGAAGGCCTCCGGCAGGTAGCGGTCAAGCCCGATCGCGAACGGCAGCCGCGTGTTCCCGGCGAGATAGCACCCAAGCTGGCCGATGACGCCCAGGGTAATCAAGCCCGCGAGCAGGGGAGCGACCCACGCCGCGCCGAGCGCGAGGCCTCCGGCGAGCCCGGCCTGCGCCAGTCCCGCTACGGCACTGATGTCGCCAGGAGGCAATAGGACAAGCAGCGCCGCGGTTCCGGCAATGTAAAAGGCCGCGCAGATGGCGCCGCTGATCCAGGCCGCGCGCGGAATCGTCCGGCGCGGTTCGCGAATTTCGCCGGCGAGGATGGCGCCGAGTTCCAGACCGACGAAGGCGAACGCGATCTGCGACCAGAAGTTGATGGTGTCGAAACGCACCTGCGGTACCGCATGGAAGCGTGTGGCGGCGCCGCTATGGAGCGCAACGAGGATCGCAAGAATTACAAGAATGATCACGGTGGCGTACGTCGACAGGCCACCCAGGTTGGAGGTCCACTTACCGGCATCGATACCGACCAGGTTCGTGATTGCGGCGATCCACAATCCGGCGAGCGCGACGGGCACCGTGTAAGCGCGCGATTCGGCGATGTGGGCGCCCGCTGGTCCGAACATATACGCGGCCATTGCCACGCCGGCCAGCAGCAATCCGGGGAAGAACAGAAGATTCGAGACCAGATAAAGCCAGCCGCACAGAAATCCGTGCCAGGGACCGAACGCTTCCTTTACCCAGATGTACAGGCCTCCTTCCGTCGGGAAACGGCGCGAGAGGCCGGATACGACGAACGCGGATGGGATAAAGAAGAGCAGCGCGGCGGCGGCCCACAACGTGAGCGAACCGGGTCCGGCGTGCGCGGCGGCGGCGAGCCAGCGGAGGCCGACCACGGCCGATATGTTGAACAGGATCAGATCGCGCAGGCCGATGCCGCGTTTGAGCGCGCCAGCGGCGGCGGTGTGCGGCTCGGAATCAGGCGTGATGTCCGGGATCTTGGCAGCCAAAGCTTGCGGGAACGCGTCCGCCGCGATTCAGGTCGTCATATCCAGCGCGCGTGTTGTAGTAGATCCGCGCGGTAATGCCCTTGGCCATGCGGAAGAACTGCGCGCCGGGCGCCAGCGCGGGATCGGAACCGGCATCGAGCGCCTCGAGTACGGTGCTCTGCTGCGCGGGCGTGCACGCAATGAACGGCCGCTGATGCGAGCGAAGCGCGTCACCGTCGAGCCAGTTCAAACCTTCGATGGAGCGGACGCGTTCGTCCTGCGGGCCAACGGCGAGCAGAAGGTCGATGTACCGGTTGACCAGAGCGTTCTTTGCGCCGGGCGTAATGGTTTGGGGAATTATTATCTCAGTTAACGCAATAACGGTTTCGTTCTGATGCGCATCGAGCGCACGTGGAGTCCAGTCTGCGGGTGCGGCTCCGGCTGGGCCAGCGGCACTGGAGGCGCGGTATTCCTGCGCTTGCAGGGCCGGCAGCGCGGCGGCAGCAGCGCCGATTTGCAATACTTCGCGCCGGTTCATGTTGAATCTTTATCGTACATCAGCGCGGTCCAGCGGAAGGCAGCAAGACTGGGTGTCCCCAACGGGATACATCGAGGTATTCCCAGAAACGCGCCTGGGATATGTATGTTACTGAAAATACGGCGGTTATTAAATATTTTTCGAGATAAATTCGCGCGCGCGGCACCTCCTTTTCAACCGAAATGTTTACGCTTATTCCGCGACCGCGAGCCGGCGCCCTGTTCGTGCATCCGCTCGATCCCGCCCCGCGGACGGCCATTCTGGTGCCGGGCTTCCGGACAGAGAAGAACACGCGCGTATTCGATAACGGCTGGAATGTCGAGGCGGAGCGCTTCGCGCCGGCAGTCGTCGCCGGCACCATGGTGCAACTGCGCGAACTGGCGGCAACCGGCGTCAGCATATCGCATGCGGTGGTAGTCTTTGGCTCCGATCCGCTGGAACGGTTGCCGGACCGCGATCGCGACTTTATCTGGGAGGCGTTCGGGGTGCCGGTGTTCGAGCAGTACCTTGACGATCGCCACAACCTCCTGGCGCACGAGTGCGACGCGCACGACGGCCTGCATGCCGAGAAACCGCCAGCCGGAGCGGAATTGGACCGGACTCCGTGCGCGTGCGGGTCCGAAGTACCACGATTGGTTCCGGCGCGCGCGCCGATGCGGATGCCGGTAGCCACAGCGGCCAAGGCGAAAGCGGTCGCGGCAAGCGCGGCGTAACGGCGGCAGGCGGCG
>JAICMB010000712.1 GCA_025929455.1 Bryobacteraceae bacterium
ACCAGCGCGCGCCGCCGCCCGTCCGCCCGCATCTCGCGCACGGTCTCCACCAGCAGAGGATGCCAGTTGCGATTGCCCCAATACACCGGCACGGCGGGACCGTGCGCGTTCAACTCCGCCTGCAGCGCGGCCACCAGCAGCCGGTTCTGATCGTTGATCGGACTACGCCCGCCAAAATGATAGTAGTGTTCCGCCACCTCGAGCATGCGTTCGCGCGGCACCCGCCGCCCGCGCAGCACGTTCTCCAGGAACGGAATGACATCTTGTTTCTTTTCCGGCCCGCCAAACCCAAGCACGAGCACGGCGTGGTACAGCGCGGCCACGTTCAGGCGCCCGCCGCACTTGCCGCCGGCGGCCGCATCTTCTTCAAACGCATGTAGCCCGCGACGGCGATCATGCCCACCATGACGGCACTCAGAAAATACAGGTTGCGTATCCCGGTCTGCTGCGCTACCGGCCCCACGATCGACATCGCGATAATCTGCGCCGTAAACATCACCGATACCATGCTGCCGCTCACGCGTCCCAACAGCTCCGGCGGCGTCTCCTCTTGCAGCAGCGTCTGCGACGGCACGATCAGAAACGCGGCACAAACTCCGATCCCTATCATGCCCACGGCCGCCGCCACCGTCGTTCCTACCGCCGCGAGACCGAAGATCGACAGCGCCACGCCCGCCAGTCCCGCCACCACGATATGAGCGTGCGAACGCCCGCGCCCCGCGCGGTGTACGACCTGCGTGCCGGCGATCATGCCCACGCCGACCATCGATCCCAGCACGCCGAACAGGCTGGTGCCCGCGTGTAGCACGTCGCGCACATACACGGCGATCAGCGCGCCGAAGCACCGTATCGCGAACATGCCCGCCGCCATTGCCGTCACGACGAACGAAATGCCCGCGTGCGAAAAGATGAATTTCACCCCCGCCGACGTCTCCGTGAACACGGACTTGATCCCACGCAGCGCCGCCGCCGTCTCTCGGTGCACCGTGATGGTCGAAATCATGGCCGCCGAGAACGCAAAAGTCGCCACATCGATCCAGAAGCACGACGCGGCGCCAAAGGCCGCTACCAGCGCGCCCGCGATCGCCGGACTGATAATCTGCATCCCGTAGAAAACCTGCTGCAGCAGCGCGTTCGCAGTCATGAGCCCTTCGCGCGGCACTACCGTCCGGATGGTCACGCCTTGCGCCGGCATGAAGAAGCTCCCCACCACACTGATGCAAAACAGAATGATGTAAATGTGCCAGACATTATGCGCGAACGGTAACATCGCCACTAGCCCGCCGCGCGTCAGGTCGCTCGCAACCATCGTCCGCTTCACGTCCCAGCGGTCGACGAAGACGCCCGCCACCGGCGAAATGAACGTGAACGGTAGGATGTACGCGATGAGAATGCCCGAGACTTGCGTCGCGGTTCCGTGCATGCGGAACGACACCACCGCGAAAACCGCATAAATGGCGAGAAAATCGCCGAAAACGCTTACGAGTTGTCCGATCCACAATTGCCGCACGGCGTGGATCCGCAGGATGTCGCGAAAGGACAGCGAGGGTACAGGGGTGGCCATGCGTTCTCCTGAAGCGACTGGGGCTGTACGGATATCATACCGCCGCCTGGCACTCAGCCGAACGGTTGACGCGCCGATTCGACCTGAACGAATTCGGCCCGCCTACCGTCATAGCTCTTGACTGGCGCTAGGCATGAAAATTGCCCGCGGACCCGCCGGCGCGCAACAGGAGTTTTTGAAATATCCTGATGACTTTCGGGCTGATGACTTTCGGGCTGTGACTTTCGGGCGTGAGTTTCGGGCTTGACAAGGGCGCATGTCAAGTGTATATCTAACCATGCTATGAAACACACCGTTCCGCTACGTTACGTTTTACTGCTTTCGGTCGGTGCAATCGGTGCATATTCTGCCCCAACCCGGCCGAATACAATCTAGAGGCCAACCGCGCGCTGGTATTCGATGAGCACGGCAGGTCGTTGCATTCGGTTTTTGAAGGCATCGCACCCTCGGAACTTGTCAGACGTGTCATGGCCGACCACCGGCCGGCGCCGAGGAAAGCTTGTGCCGCACAGGCCAACAGCTCGTCTCTCTGGAACTTCGTTCAGAACCTGTTCAAATTGCAAACGGTCCACGCCCAGAGCTGCACCGCAGAGGTCGACTGTTACGACCATTGGGCTGTTATCGATTATATAGAGTGCCCGCCCGCGTGCTTCTTCTACTGGACGACCTATCATGA
>JAICMB010000736.1 GCA_025929455.1 Bryobacteraceae bacterium
TATATTAGAGTTGGCGCTCAGGAGACCCGCCATAATCGCCAATGGCTCGCCAGGTATGGGACGTGTACACCGGCTTGCGTACGAGTTGAGGTCGTGCGGTTGTTCAGTACTGAGCGAATGTCGTGCCGGGGCCGAGCAACATCATCGCACATAAGAACCTGTTGCTACGGGGCACAGAAAAGTGACTGTCCCGGAGTTATGGATTTCTAAAGCATTGCAGTCCCGGAAAAGCACCCGTCTCTACACCGGGCTCCGCTTCAGCGCGTACTCGATGGCTTCCTTCGGTATCTCGAAATGCGCAACCGCCTTATTCCCCATGAAGCCCACGTCCTTCGGCCCATACTTGCTCGTGTAGAACGCGTCCACCACCAACATCCGCGCCCAATGGAAGAAATGCACGCCGGGCGCAAGCTCCGGCTGCGATGCATTCTTGCGGTACGAAATCAGATCGAGCAGCGCCGTCTGATCCGCCGGCTTAGCATCGACAAAATACGCACCGTACCGGTGACTCATCTCGTTATCGAGCCACCCGATGCCGCCCGTATAAATCGCCTTCAGGTCGTCATTGTTGCTGCACAGAAAGTCAATGAATTCCGGCGCGCCGGCCTCCACCGCGCTCGGTGAAATCTCGTCCGCCGGCATGATCAGTTCCGATAAACGCTTCATCGTCGCGTACTCATGCTCGGTCAGCGCCTTCGGCGTGTACGGGCCGCCGCCCTCGGCCGACTTCACCTCCGCCATCGCCTCATGCACGTGCTGCGCTTGCGCGGTTTCCAGGGTTCCCGCCGCGGCTGCCGCGGCAGCGATGCGAACCAGATCGCGACGCGTGAAGTTAGACATTGCCGTTCTTCAACTCCTGAGCCAGATAATCGGACATGCGCCACGACAGCGCGATAATCGTCAGCGTCGGATTCTTGTCCGGGTTACTGACGAACGGCCCGCCATCGGCCACGAAAAGGTTCTTCACCTCGTGCGCCTGCGAGTACTTGTTCAACACCGACGTGCGCGGATCGCTGCCCATGCGCGTCGTGCCGATCTCGTGAATGATCTCGCCGCCCACCGAAATGCCCTCGCCCGCGAGGAAGTCCGGCTTCGGCCGGTTCACCTTTCCGCCCAACGTTTCTAGAATCGACTGGAACGTGTCATGCATGTGCCCGGCCTGCTTCAGTTCGTTATCGGTCCACTGGAAATGGAATCGCAGAACTGGCACGCCATACCTGTCCACCACGCTGGGATCGATCTCGCAATACGTGCGCTCGTTCGGGATCATCTCGCCGCGCCCCGACAGATGCACCCACGTCCCGTAGTCCTCGCGAATCGCTTTCTTGAGGCCCGCGCCGTAGCCCTCGTTCTTCGCACACACGCCGTGGAACGAGCCCGCCTGCGGCATGCCGAACCCGCCGCCGATCTCGATGTGATAGCCGCGCGGAAAATCCTTGTTCTTCTTGTCCCACAGCCACCACGGCACGAAATAATGCATGCCGCCCATGCCGTCGCAATCGTGCTTGGGAAGCCCGATCAGCGCCGGAACTTGCGCGCTCAGCGAATAGCCGACCGTGTCCGTGAGATACCGCCCCACCGTGCCCGACCCGTTCGCCAGGCCATTGGGGAACCGCGACGACTTGGAATTGAGCAGCAGCCGCGCGCTCTCGCACGCGCCGCCCGCCACCACCACCGCGCGGCAGCGCACCTGCTTCTCAGTGCGCGTGTCTTTATCAATATAAGAAACAGCCTTGACCTTGCCCTCGTTGTCGGTGATCAACTCGCGCGCCATCGCATTCGTGATCATCGTTACACGCCCGGTCTTCAGCGCCGGGAATACCTGCACCTGGCTCGATGAATAGTTCGACGCGCCCACGCATCCGCGACCGCACTGGCCGCAGTAATGGCACGCCGGCCGGCCGTTGTGGTTCGTCGTGATGACGGCCATGCGGTTCGGTATGCACGGGATGTTCAGCTTGGTGCACGCGCGCTTGACCAGAATTTCATGCACGCGAGGATCGGGCGGCGGTTGGAAGATGCCGTCCGGCGTGCTGCGGATGTGCTCGATGCTGCCCGTCACGCCGATGAACTCCTCGGCCTTGTCGTAATACGGACTCACATCGTCATACGTGATGGGCCAGTCCCAGCCGAGCCCGTCGCGCGTGTAGGGATGAAA
>JAICMB010000043.1 GCA_025929455.1 Bryobacteraceae bacterium
CTCGGTGTAACAATAAGAGCTAAACGGTGTTATGCCGTCACACACATTTCTATTGCAAATTCCATGCCAGTAAATAAGATTGCCGCCGCATGTGCCGTGGTTATCGGGTTTGCCGCGTGCGCCAGCGCCCAACACGAGATCTCCGGGGCTGCACGCATCCGGCTTGCTATTGAGAATCTCGCGAATACCGGAAGCGCGCTGATGATTGCGGCGCATCCGGACGACGAAAACACAGCCCTGCTCGCTTATCTGGCGCGCGGGCGACACTTGCGCACTGGGTATTTGTCGGTCACGCGCGGCGAGGGCGGACAGAACCTGATCGGCAGCCAACTGGGAGCAACACTAGGACTTATCCGCACGCAGGAACTGCTGGAAGCACGGAAAATTGACGGGGCCGAGCAATTTTTTACACGTGCCATCGATTTCGGATACAGCAAAACGGCTGCCGAGAGCCTTGAAAAATGGGGTCACGAGCGTACGTTGGGCGATGTTGTCTGGGTGATTCGCCGGTTTCGGCCGGATGTGATCATTTCGCGATGGTCCGGAACGCCGCGCGACGGGCACGGCCAGCACCAGGCGGCGGGCATGCTTGCAAAAGAGGCTTACGAAGCCGCTGCCGATCCGAAACGGTATCCCGAGCAGTTGAAATATGTGCAGGCATGGCGCGCTAAGCGCTTGATGTGGAACATGTTTAGCTGGAACCGGCGGGCGCAGAAAGAAGACGAGCACACCCCCGGGCGAATTGAGGTGGATCTCGGCGCGTATGACCCGGTGCTGGGCTATTCTTATGCCGAAATTGCGGGTATGAGCCGTAGCATGCATCGCAGCCAGGGCATGGGCGCAGCGCAACGCAAGGGTTCGCAGCCGAATTATCTCATTACGACCGCGGGAGAGCGGGCGACGAGGGATCCCTTCGATGGTGTCGATCTAACTTGGAGCCGTGTTCCAGGAGGCGCCGCTATCGGTTCGCTTTTGAACAAGGCGCTCGGTGCTCTCGATCCCGCGCACCCGGAAAAGGCCGTTCCGGTGCTGGCCCAGGCGCGCGCGCTGATGGTCGAAATGAGCCACCTGGCCGAACCCGGCCGATCACTCGTGCAACGCAAGCTGAAACGGTTAAACGAAGCTATTCTGCTCGCCGCCGGCGTTTCGGCGGACGTGACCGTGGACCATTATGCGGTGGTGCCCGGCAACTCTCTTAAACTCACGACGACGGTCATCAATCGCGGGCCGCTGCAGGTGCGTGAGGGCGACAAGTTGCTGCCCTCGAACGAGCCGGTCAGCAACTCGGCCGAACTTGCGATCCCGGCGAATGCGCCTTACTCGCAACCGTACTGGTTATGCGAGCCGCCCGACGGCGACAGCTACCGCGTGAGCGATCCGTTGCTGATAGGGTTGCCCGAAAATCCACCGCGCTTCACGCGTACGATTGCGATTTCGGTGGCGGGGCAGAACGTCAACATCACACGCAACGCCACCTTCCGCTACATCGATCATGTACTCGGCGAGCGCATGCGGCCGGTCGTGGTGGAGCCGCCGGTCGCGGTTGATATGCCGGCGCGCGCGGCAGTGTTTCCGAACGCGGCGGCGAAACATATCGAGATGACGCTTGCGGGCAATGCGTCCGTGCGCGGGACGGTGCGCCTGGCCGCTCCCGCGGGTTGGCGCGTGGAGCCTGCATCCATTGCATTTCATATCGACGCCCCCGGGCAGCGCGAGACCGTGCCGTTCACCGTTACTCCGCCGGCGGGCGACAGCCGGGGCGAATTGCGGGCGGTTGCGGATATTCCGGGTTCCACGCCGGTTGAAGTCGGGCAGGTGATGATCGATTTCCCGCATATTGAGCCGCAAGCGTTGTTTGCGCCATCGCAAACGGAGGTGGTGCGCGCGGATATTCGCATGGATGCAAAGCGTATCGGGTACGTGATGGGCGCGGGCGATGAGGAGCCGGACGCGTTACGGCAGATCGGTGCGGACGTGACGCTGCTTTCCGCCGACGACCTCTCGCGCGGTGACCTGTCGCGGTTTGATGCGGTGGTGACGGGCGTTCGCGCCTACAATACGCGCGCGGATCTGCGTGCAAACGAACAGCGGCTGCTCGATTACGTGCAAAACGGCGGCACGCTGGTGGTGCAGTACAACGTGCTCGATGGCGATCCGTCGCTGCTGGCGCACATCGGGCCTTATCCAATGAAGATTACGCACGACCGCGTGTCCGTGGAGACCGTGCCGGTTGCTTTCCCGCACCCGGATAGTGCGCTTCTGAAGGAACCCAACAAAATAACCGAACGCGATTTCGACGGCTGGGTGCAGGAGCGCGGCCTGTATTTCGCAAGCGAATGGGACCCCCGCTATACGCCGCTGTTTGAGATGCACGACCCGAACGAGCCGGCGCGGCTGGGGAGCACGCTGGTGACGCGGTATGGCAAAGGCATGTACGTGTTTACGGCGCTGTCGTGGTTTCGGCAATTGCCGGCGGGGGTGCCGGGGGCGTATAGGGTGTTTGCGAATTTTGTGAGCGGCGGGAAGTAGGAGGAGCGTGATGCAGGTGCGACGGAAATCGATCGCACGGCTGTGTACAGTGGACGGCGTGAGCAATCTCCGCAAGGTTTGTGATGAACGGTCGGTGCGACTGAAGCGCTATCTTAACGAGGACGGCCGGGCAGCCGGCACAAACCGACCGGCTACCCCACTGGTCTGACTACAGAATTTTTGCGTTAGGGGGCTTTGACCTTGCGGACTTGCTCGGTTAGGGCCGGGACGACTTCGAAGAGATCGCCCACGATGCCGTAGTCGGCGACTTCGAAGATGGGGGCTTCGGGGTCCTTGTTAATGGCGACGATCGTTTTCGCGCCCTTCATGCCGACGAGGTGTTGAAT
The DNA here is from genome assembly GCA_025929455.1 of Bryobacteraceae bacterium. Next base: position 2,877 of record JAICMB010000043.1, read on the forward strand.
TGCACCGGAGATGCCGACGGCGATATAAACCTTCGGTGCGACGGTTTGACCGGAGCTGCCGACCTGGCGCTCCATGGGGAGCCAGCCGTTGTCGCAGATCGGGCGCGATGCCGCTAGCTCCGCGCCGAGCGCGCTCGCAAGCTCTTCGACAACCGGGATGTTGTCCTTCTCCTGAATGCCGCGGCCAACGGAAACGATGATGTCGGCGGCTGTGAGATCGACCGCGCGCGCGGCTTCGCGGAACGGCGACTCCGGCTTGGTGCGAATTTGTGACGCCGATAATTCGGGCGTGAACGTCTGCACTTCAACGGTGCCCGCTTGCGCCTGATCGGCGCGGAATGCGCCCGCTTGAATCGAAGCGAACCACGGCTTCGCTCCGCCTGGTTGCACGTCGGCGTTGAGTTTACCCTGAAAAAGCTGACGGACGAAAACCGGCGCACCGTTTTCGACGCGGTAGCCGATGGCATCGCTGATGAGGACCTGGTTGAAGCGCGTCGCCACGCACGGTGCGTAGTCGCGCACTTCGTAGGTGTGCGGGAACAGCACGGCGTCCGGCGTTTCTTTGCGGATGAGCTGTTCGAGCCCGATGGTGAATGCGTCCGGCGTGTAGTTGCCGAGCAACTCGTGCGCAACGCAGTGCGCGCCGTTCAGTTGCTTGGACTTAATCTCGTCGAGAAACGGACCCGCGCTGCCCGCGAGCACCGCCGCATACACGCGGGTTCCGAGTGCGCTCGCGAGCTGCTGCCCGGCGGCGAGGGTCTCGAACGACATGCGGTTCCATTCGCCGCCGTGCTGCTCCAGGACAACGAGAACGCCGCTCATATGGCCCGCACCTCGAAGCGAAGTTTCTCGACCAGTTTTGCAGCGGCCTCGTTTGCGGTGCCGTCGAGGATCTGCGTCTGCTTCGATTTCTGCGGGGCATAGACGCGCTCGATGGTAGCCACGGGTTGCGACGTGACGCCGAGTTCGGCTGCCGTCAGCCGCTTGACCTCTTTGCTCTTGGCTTTCTTGATGCCCATGAGCGTGGCGTAGCGCAGTTTATTGATGCCGGATTGAATGGTGAGCGCGGCGGGCAGCGGCATGTCGATGTTCTGGAACCAGCCATTTTCAAGCTCGCGCTTGACGCGAACGCCGCCGCCGTGCACCTCGACGGCCATGATGATGGTCGAATGCGGAATGCCGAGCGCTTCGGCCATGACCACGCCCGTTTGTCCGTAGCCGAGATCGTCGGACTGCAAGCCGGTGAGCAGCAGGTCGGCTCGCTCGGGTTCAGCGGCCTTCGCGAGCAGGCGCGCCAGACTCAGCGTGTCCCAGTTCGACAGATTTTCTTCTTCGATATGAATAGCGCGGTCGGCGCCTTTGGCCAGCGCCTCGCGGATGGTCTGCGACGCGCGCGCCGGACCCGCGCAGAGCGCCACCACTTCGCCGCCGTTCTTTTCTTTAAGCTGCAGAGCCTCTTCGAGCGCGTAGGCGTCGGGCTCGTTGATCTCGAAACTCAAGTCGCCCTGTTCGATCCAGCGTCCGTCCGCGGCCACGCGCAACTGGGCGTCGCGAACCGGCACCTGCTTGATGCAGACGATGATCTTCATCTCAGTCAGTGTGACGCTTGAAGATTAAACAACCGTTCGTCCCGCCAAAGCCAAATGAATTCGAAAGCGCGTACTCGATCTGCATCTCGCGCGCTTTGTTCGGAACGTAGTCGAGATCGCACGCCGGATCGGGATACTCGTAATTGACGGTCGGAGGCGCGATCTGGTCGCGCAGCGCCAGCACCGTTATGCCAGCTTCCAAACCGCCGGCGCCGCCCAGCAGATGGCCGGTCATGGACTTGGTGGAGCTCACCGCGAGCTCATAGGCGTGCTCGCAGAAGGCGCGCTTGATCGCAATGGTTTCGGTCTTGTCGCCCACTTCCGTAGACGTGCCGTGCGCGTTAATGTAGTCGATCTGTTGCGCATCGAGCGAGGCGTCGTCGAGCGCGCTGCGCATCACGCGGAACGCACCGTCGCCGTCCTCCGACGGACTTGTAATATGGAATGCGTCGGCGCTCATGCCGTAGCCGACAATTTCCGCGAGAATGCGCGCGCCACGACGGCGGGCGTGTTCCATCTCTTCGAGAATCACGATCCCGGCGCCTTCGCCGACGACAAAGCCGTCGCGCTGCAGGTCCCACGGACGCGATGCCTTCTGCGGCTCGTCATTGCGCTGCGAAAGCGCGCGCATGGCCGCAAATCCGCCGATGCCGAGCGGCGTGATGGCAGCTTCGGTTCCGCCGCAAATCATCGCCTCAGCCGATCCCCACTGGATCATGCGGAAGGAGTCGCCGATCGAATGCGCGCTGGTAGTGCACGCGGTCGCGGTGGCCGAGTTCGGCCCTTTCGCGCCGGTGCGGATGGAGACGTAGCCGGAAGCAAGATTGATGATGGTCGCCGGAATGAAGAAGGGCGAAAGGCGGCTCGGGCCTTTCTCCAGCAGGACCTTGTGCTCGCGCTCGATGACTTCGAACCCGCCGATGCCGCTGCCGATGTACACGCCGATGCGGTCCGCGGCTGCGCCGCCGATCTTGAGACCGGACTGCGCCAGCGCGAAATCGGTGGCCGCAATCGCGAACTGGATGAAGCGGCCCATCTTCTTGATATCCTTGCGCTCAATAAAGCGCTGCGGATCGAAGTCCTTCACCTCGCCGGCGATGCGGCACGAAAACGCAGTGGCGTCGAACTGCTCGATGCAGGATATTCCGTTGCGGCCCGCGCGAATGCCGGCCCAGGTCTCTTCGGTGCCGACGCCCAGCGCACTGACGAGGCCAACACCCGTGACTACTACACGGCGCGGCAATGGAAACCTCCTGTCGCGGACACCTCCGGCGCGCCGCGCGGTCCGGAAGCGGCTCTATAAACCGGGATTGGCAAACTACTTCTTCTTTTTATTTTCGATGTATGTGATGGCGTCCTGCACGGTCTGGATCTTTTCGGCGTCTTCGTCGGGGATATCGATATCGAACGCTTCTTCAAACGCCATAACGAGTTCGACGATGTCGAGCGAATCAGCGCCGAGATCGTCCACGAAAGAAGCGGAGGGATCTACCTGGTTCTCATCGACTCCAAGCTGCTCGACAATGATCTGCTTCACCTTCTCTTCGATCGACATAGAGTCCTCCTCTAAAACCGCACAGGCTCCTATTTGAATGTTTTTGCAATCCGGCGCATTTAGATCCGCCTGCCCGGACGCGCCTGCGCTCCGTATTTCCCGTCGCGCGCGAGCAGCCACGCATCTAGTGAAGCACTCCGCGGCGGCAATGCGCTTAAGAATTTCTGCTTACAAACCTAGCAAGGGTAGCACCGATTGGGCAAGCGGCCGGGCGGGCAAAATGCGTGGAGGGCAGCCAAGAACAGAGTGGCTGCCCTCCACGCATCAGCGGAGTCGCACGGCCCCGCGTGAGGCGAGCGGGGGAATGAATAACGGGCGCGTGCAGCAGGCGTGGAAGCCTGCCGCACTCGGCAGCGGAACCGGAATTAATTTCGGCTAGAAGATCCGGCTGCAACCCGGGCATGGGCAGCCAGCAAGGCCGCCCTACTGTTATTTACCGCTGGTCCCCTGATTACTGCCGACGCCCGTGACAAAGTCCCAACCGGTTTTCGCACTGAAGCTGCCGGCCTTGCCGGAAGTAATGTCGCGAAAATCCGATGTGTTCGACTCATTGCTGTAGACCGTTGTCAGCTCGGATTGACTGCTGGGTGCAAAGTGCCCGGCCAAATTTACGATGCCGGCGAGCGAGGGCGAAGCCACGCTGGTGCCGCCGAACACCAGCCATCCCTTTAGCCCCTGGCACGAAGTGCTGTCGTACACCGAGACGCCGGAATTCGGATCGGCATCGAACGAAAAATCCGGGATTCCTCGCTGGCTGCCGACGATGGCGCTGACTGAGGCCTGATAGCCGGGGCGAGTTTCGTACTTGCTGGGGCCGCCGCCGCTGCCGCTCCAAGCCGTCTCGCTGACGAAGGCGCCGCTGCTGTTGCGATTGACGGTGGTGCCACCCGCGGCCACGACATTGGGCGAAACGGCCGGGTAGCTGGTGACGCCGCCGGTGTCGCCGCTGGAGGCAAAATACACGACGTTGCCATTGACGAAGTGGCCATCATAGACGGCCTCGCCCGAGAACTCACTGCTGCCCCAACTCATCGAAACCTCGCCTTTACCGCCCGAGCCAGCCACGTACTGCGTCGCGACATCTACGGCCTGGAAGAGATCCGATAACCGGCTGCTCGCGGCTACCACGAACACAATCTTCGCGTTCGGAGCCATGGCATGCGCCCATTGGAGGTCGAGAGCCGCTTCCTGCGCCCAACCGCAATCGACGCGTGGCTTGGATCCGCCGGCGAAGATTTTTTTAAAACAGCCGTTCGCAGTCGTACACACCGGCAAGCCGAATTGATTGGAGAATACGGTCAGATCGTTTTGAGCGGTCCCATAGTTGTAGGCGTCGACGATTGCAATCGTGCCCGATCCGCCCGACGCCGGGACGTTGTAAACGGCGCGCAGGCTCTGCGGGGTTTCGCCCGAGGGCGCGGTGCCCGTAAAATTCGGGCGCACCATAATGACGTGATGCGTGTGTGCTTTGACGCCCTGATCGCCAGGGACTTCCCTGCTTGAATCCGGAACGATCACGGTTCCTTGACCCTGTGGCGCTTGTGCGAGCGCAACGCCCATGCCGAGGGAAAGCACGCCCGGCAATACGGCGGTAAATAGCAAATTTGCCATTCAGGGAGTATACATGAACGCTTGGCCCGCAATTCATGCAAATTTCACGGCGCGTCCGGCCTCATCTGGTATTCTGAGGGCAGGCATCCCCGGCGGTTCTCATGTACGGCAGCAGACGGCGCGGCATCTCCTCTACGTTTTACATTCCCGGCTTTCCGAGCGGCGTTAAATGGCTGCTCATCGCGAACACCGCCGTCTTTATCATTGGCTGCTTTGCGTACCAGGCCTCGCTGAGCAGCATCGGCGCGCTTTACGCGCATATGGAACTGCAGCCGCGCGCGGTCGTGGAAACGTTCGCGATCTGGCAGCTCGTCACGTATATGTTTCTGCACGGCGGGTTCGGCCATATTCTGTGGAATATGCTGGCGCTGTGGATGTTCGGGGCCGATCTCGAACGCGACTGGGGCACGCGCCGGTTTCTGAATTTCTATTTTTTCTGCGGCATCGGAGCCGGCATTTGCGTCGTGCTCGCGAACTATTTAATACCTCGGTACGGCAATCCCGATTCGCTGACGATCGGCTGCTCCGGCGCCATCTTCGGCCTGCTGCTGGCGTACGCGATGGCGTACCCGGACCGCACCATTTTGTTTGGCTTCCTGATTCCGATCCAGGTGAAATGGTTTGTGCTGATCATCGGAGTCATTTCATTCATGAGCGCTTTCGCCGTCAACTCCGGAGTCAGCGAATTTGCGCACCTCGGCGGTCTGCTGTTCGCTTATGTCTGGTTGAAGTCGCCGCGCGGCGGCTTGCGCGTGAGCGTGCCGGTGGGGGCGTGGTATCACGAGTGGCGGCTGCGGCGAGCGAAGCGGAAATTCCAAGTTTATTTGCGGAAACAGGGTTCCGACCGCGATCCCTGGCTGCAGTAGCGGGTGCGGGAAACGCCGCGCTTCCGGCGTACGTCGTTGGTTTTGATATAGATCTTCATTCCCTATGAAAGCTTTTCGTTATGCGGTGGTGGGGGCGTCGGTGTCATTGCTGGCCGGCACGTTCCTGGTGTTTTCGGAATTAGGGCACGCTCAGCAGGGTCCTGGATCGCAGGACTCGGAAACGGTCGCCAAGCCGCGCAAAAAGGACACTTCCAATCCGAATACGGCGCCGGGCGCGAGCGACGCCGAACTGCCGAAGATCCCCTCCAAGTTCTCGAAGAAAGATCACGACATTGCTCCCGGCACTCCCAACTTCAAGAGCGATGTAACGACGGTGCAGGTGGACGTTTCGGTGCTCGACAACCGCGGCCACTTCATTCCGAAAATTCCGAAGCAGTATTTCCGCGTACTCGAGGACGGCGCGCCGCAACAGATCGCGAACTTCACGGTTGGCAACGACGCGCCCATGACAGTCGCGATGGTGATCGAGTTCAGCAATCTGTTCCAGCAATATTGGACGGAGGGCTGGTATCAGACGCTTACCGCGGCGTATGGGTTCGTGCAGACGCTCAAACCCGAGGATTATGTGGCCGTGATCGCGTACGATATGAGGCCGGAAATTCTATCGGACTTCACCACCGACCGCATGAAGACGCAGGAAGCGATGGCGCGGCTGCGCATCGCCGGATTCTCGGAAGCGAACATGTTCGACGCACTGTCCGACACGGTGGACCGCATGAAGGATATCGAAGGGCGCAAAGCCGTAGTGCTGATCTCTTCGGGCCGCGACACCTTCAGCAAACTCACTTTCGATAAGTGCCGCAAGATCGTGCAGGAAGACGGCGTGCCGATCTATGCCATCAGCCTGCTGCAGGCGATGCGCATTATGGCAGACTCGGCGGGTATGATGGGACCGCTTTCGCGGCTCGACTTCCTGCAGGCCGATAACGAAATGCGCACTTTTGCCAAGGAAAGCGGCGGACAGGCGTTCTTCCCAAGGTTTTATGGCGAGTTCCCGAGTATTTACCGCTCTATCGAGGACGCGCTGCGAAATCAATACAGCCTCAGCTACCAGCCGGCCAATCAGGCGCGTGACGGCAAATTCCGTAAAATCAAAGTAGAGCTGGTGGATCCGAAAACCAACCAGCCGCTGCGCATCACGGACGAAAAGGGCAAACCGATGAAGTATCAGGTTGTTGCCAAGCAAGGCTATACGGCGCCGCGCGAAGTGGAATAGCGCGCGCCGAAGCGGCCGGGGGAAGCGCGCGTTACGCTGCTCAGGGGGAGCGGACCATGGCCGTCTACCGAGTTGTCACGGTCGCGAGAGAGTTCGGCAGCGGAGGGGGCCCGATCGCCGGGATACTTGCCCGGCGCCTCGGGTGGCAACTGCTCGATAACGAACTGATCGAGCGTATCGCCTCCGAGTCACGAATCGATAAGCGCATCGCCGCGGCCTGTGACGAGCGGCTCGATTCCTGGCTGCACCGTCTATCCAAGCGCACTTTCAGCCGCGGCGCGTTCGAGAGCGTCGTTTCCGGAGACGTGTTCGACGCCGAAGCGATGGCCACGCTGTCGCGCACGATGATCGAACACGCCGCCGAGATGGGCAACTGCGTCATCGTCGGGCGTGGCGCGCAGTGCATCCTGCAGACCCGCAAAGACAGTTTCCACACTTACATCTACGGACCGATGGACGATCGCCGCCGCCGCGTCGCGGAGCGCTACGGCGCGTCGTTCGCGGAGCCCGAATATCTGATGCAAAGAGACCGCGACCGCGCCGCCTATGTCAGGCATCATTACAAGTGTGACTGGCGCGACCCGCACCTCTATCACGCTATGTTGTGCGCCGGCATCGGAGAAGACATGGTCGTAGCCTTGATTTTACGAGCCATTGGCCACGACGACAGCCCCGCCCCACGCGGGGAGCAGCATTCGGAAACGCCCAGCACCAGTCCGGAAACGGCTGGAGGCCGGCATGGCCGCTGAGGCGCAGGCGCCGCCCCATGCACAGATAAACCCCTGGATCATCGCGATCTCGGTAATGTTCGCCACCTTCATGGAGGTGCTGGACACGACCGTGGTGAACGTATCGCTGCCGCACATTGCGGGCAGTCTGTCGGCGACCATCGACGAGGCGACCTGGGTGCTTACGTCATACCTGGTCGCCAACGCCATCATTCTGCCGATCACGGGATGGCTTGCGCAGCAGTTCGGCCGCAAGCGGCTGCTGATTTTATCGGTGGTTGGGTTCACGAGCGCGTCATTTCTGTGCGGCCTGGCGCCCAGTCTCTTCTGGCTGGTAGTGTTCCGCATCATGCAGGGCGCGTCCGGCGGTTGCCTGCAGCCACTATCGCAGGCGGTCCTGCTCGAGGCTTTTCCGCCGCAGGATCGCGGCAAGGCGATGGGCTTTTGGGGACTGGGCATCGTCGTCGCGCCTATTCTTGGGCCCGTGCTCGGCGGCTGGCTCACCGAGAGCTACAGCTGGCGCTGGGTCTTCTACATCAATATTCCGGTCGGCATCCTGTCGATCATGATGACGCGTGCATTTATTTTCGACCCGCCCTATCTGGAGCGCAAGAGAACGGGCGTCGACTACTGGGGCATTGGCATGCTGGCGCTCGGTATCGGCGCGCTACAGGTCATCTTCGACAAGGGCCAGCAGGAGGATTGGTTCGGATCGCATTTTATCGTGTGGCTCACGGTGATCTCAGTGGCGATGCTGGTGGCGTTCGTCATACGGGAGTTGATCATTAAGCACCCCGTGCTCGATTTGCGTGTATTGAAGAACCGCACATTTAGCGCGGGCGCCACGCTGATGACGATCGTTGGGTTCGTTTTGTACGGCAGCATGGTGCTGTTGCCGATCTGGCTGCAAACGCTGCTCGGCTATCCCGCGTTCCAGGCGGGCATCGCGATGGCCCCGCGCGGAATCGGTTCGTTTATCGCAATGCCGATTGTGGGGGCGATGCTAAAGGGCCGTGACCCGCGCAAGTTCCTGGCGGTCGGCGTCGTAGTGTCCGCGTACACACTGTACATGCTGTCGCGGCTTAATCTGAACGCCGGGTATTGGGATTTCTTCTGGCCGCAGTTCATACAGGGCGCGTCGCTGGCCTTTCTATTTGTGCCGCTGACAACCGTAACGATGGCGCCCATTCCGAAAGAACAGATGGGCAATGCGACGAGTCTGTTCAACCTGATGCGCAACATCGGCGGCAGCATCGGCATCGCCACCAGCAGCACCTTGATAGCGCGGCATGAACAGATCCATACCAACGAGCTGGCGAAGCACGTGACGCCCTACGATCCGGGCGTGCGGCAAATGCTCGAAAACTTCACGAACATGTTCCGCGCGCAGGGCAGCGGACCAGTGGAGGCGCAGAACAAGGCGCATGCGGCGTTGTGGGGCTTGGTGCAGCAGCAGGCGGCGATACTGTCGTTTATCGACGTGTTTGTGCTGCTGGCGATTATTTCGATCTGTATTTTGCCGCTGCTGTTTGTTATGAAAAAGCCGCCGAAAGAGGCGGGGCCGGTGGCGATGCATTGATCGCGCGTGCGTAGGGCAGCCAGCAAGACTGGCCTCCCCACGGGACAATAGCAGCATGGCAGCATCCTGGCGGAATCCGGTTAAAGACAAACTGCTCGCGGGCGAGCCGGTGCTGGCGGGCACCGTCACGGTGAATAGTCCCGACGTAGCGGCGCACATGGCGCGCATGGGGTTCGACTTTCTGTGGATCGAGATGGAGCATTCGCCGATCACGCTCGAAACGCTGCGCAATATGGTGCTGGCCACGCGCGGGCTGCCGGCGGTTCCGTTCGCGCGCGTGCCGGTGAATGAAATCTGGACCGCCAAGCGCGTGCTCGACATGGGCGTGCACGGGGTCATTTTCCCGTTCACGAGCACGCCGGAGTTGGCGCGGCAGGCCGCGGACGCGTGCCGCTATCCTCC
>JAICMB010000361.1 GCA_025929455.1 Bryobacteraceae bacterium
CCGAAGATAACGTCCCCAACGCATGCAACACCTGCCATACTGACAAAGATCCGGCCTGGGCAGCGGCCGCTCTGCGTAAATGGAATGAACAGTCCCCCTGGCGCGTTGAGTGACACGGTGTTCATTACCGGCGCGACCGGTTACATGGGGACGCGGCTTGCGGAGGAGTTGCTGCGCCGCGGATGCGCGGTGCGTGTTTTGACTCGCACCGGCTCCATAGATAAACTTCGGTGTCCGACCCTTTGTAGCTCTGCTTTCGAATGCGGCACTTTGTCCATCGGGCGGGTATTTGATGCACTCCGAAGTTGTCGGCCTGAATCACAACAACATCCGCGTTCACGAACGCGATGAATCCCGTTCCCCAGGAATCATAAGTCACGCGATTTCCTGCCGTCAGCCATCCATCCAGACAAAAGCCCGTTCGAATCGGCTCTCTAAACTGTTTTTGGTGCTTCGAAGCGTACTCAGGCTCTCTTTCGAGATGGATTGGCCATGCATGGTATCCGTAATCTTCAGCGTAGTAGCGGTCCCCGTCGGGTCCGGTTCTCCATTTTCGAAAGATGACCTGAGTACGATTCGCGGAATCCAGTTCCGCTCTGGACTCAGCATGGCTCGCACGTGCTTAGGAACGTCGCTAGTCATTTCGCCTCCAAACCCATTCGGGTCTATCTGTATTGACTCGCGACGGAAAAGCGTTTGCAGTCAAGCACCAATCTGCCCGCAACATCCAAACGCGCCGGTTCTCCCGTACAATACGGCGATGGCGGACACCGTGTTTATTAGCGGCGCGACCGGGTACATGGGCACGCGGCTTGCGGCGGAGTTGCTGCGCCGCGGATGCGCGGTGCGCGCTCTGGTTCGCACCGGCTCAGAGGGCAAGCTGCCGCCCGGCGCGACGGCCGTTTTCGGAAACGCGCTCGACGGCACCTCCTTCACAAATGCCATCGCGCCCGCGACCACCTTCGTGCATCTGGTCGGCACATCGCACCCCGCGCCATGGAAAGGACGGCAGTTCCGCGAGGTCGACGTGGCCTCGGTTGCGGCAACGCTGGCCGCACTGCGCGGCTCGACCGTTCGCCATCTCGTCTACGTGAGCGTTGCGCACCCCGCGCCGGTTATGAAGTCGTATATCGCGGCGCGGCAGGAATGCGAGTCCATGATCCGCGATTCGGGAATCAGCGCGACGATCCTGCGGCCGTGGTACGTTCTCGGCCCCGGACACCGTTGGCCGCTGGCGCTGGTGCCGCTGTACTCGCTCGCAAAATCCGCCGCGCGTACGCGCGAAACGGCGCTGCGATTGGACCTAGTCACGATCGACGAGATGATCGCAGCGCTCGCCGCCGCGGTGCAAACACGGGCGACCGGCGTTCGCGTTGTCGAAGTCCCCGCGATTCGGGCCGGGGCTTAGTAATACCAGTTCCGCAGCCGCACTTCGATGCCGCTGCCCGCCAGCGCTTTCTCGAACGCCGCCGTATCGCTCCCGCGCGAATGATATGGATAAACGACGCGCGGGTGGAACGCGCGCACCGCCTCGGCGGCTTCCTCCGGCGTCATCGTGAATGGCAGATTCATGCACACGAAGGCTACATCGATGTTGCGCAGCGCGCGCATCTCGGGGGTGTTTTCGGTGTCGCCAGAAATATAGAATCGCTTGCCGCCGTAGGTCAGCACGTATCCGTTACCACGGCCTTTATCGTGATAGAACTTACCCGGCGCGGGGCCGCGCTTCAGGTTGTACATGGGGATCGCTTCGATGGTCCAAGCGCCCCAGGTGGTCTTGCCGCCATTGTGCAGCACCTGCACGCCCTCGACCTTCCCGGCAACCGCGGCCGGCGCGATGATGGTTGTCCCCGGCTTCTTGAGTTTCGCAATCAACGCCGGGTCCAGGTGATCGCCGTGAATATCGGTGACGAGGATCAGGTCCGCCTGCGGCAGTCCGTCGTAATTGCCCTGGCTCCACGGATCGATGTAAATGGCTTTGCCCGCGGCCGCGATCAGCATGCTGGCGTGATGGATGGGCGTGATTGTAACGTCGCCCGCCGAGGTTTTGAAGGTGTCCGCCGGCCGCTCGACAGCGCCCGAGAGCACCGCGGCGGCGGCAAACGAGAGCAGCAGCGCAATACGCATAACGCTCAGCGTACCGCAGCGCGCCCTAACCAAGCGGGCGGATGGGCGTCAGAGTGAACGAGAGCAGGAATATGATCAGCGCAGCGATGCCGAGCCACTTGCGCGCGGTACCCATCTGGCTGATGTCGCAGATGGTGGGGTGGCGCAGCCCGCCGAAAATCGCGAGAATGACCGCGAAAACTACCCACGTCCAGGAGAAGAACAGCCCCACCGGAACCAGCGCCAGCACCAGCGCTTTGGAGGCGAGCTTGTGAGCGTCGCCAACGAACGAATACAGAATGTGTCCGCCGTCGAGTTGGCCGATGGGCAGCAGGTTCAGCGCGGTGGCCAGCAATCCCACCCAGGCCGCCTGCGCTACGGGATGCAAATAGATATCGGTGGCGCGCACGCCGGGAAACCGCGCCAGTTCAAACAGGCGCACGATGGCGGGCGTTCCGAATACGAAGTCCCCGCGCAGCCCGACACCTGTGACGACGTGCGAACTGGCAACTCCGAGCGCGAGCGCCGGCAGCAGGAACACGAAACCGGCGATGGGCCCCGCGATGCCGACGTCGAACAGCGCGCGCCGGGTGTAGATCGGAGACCGTATGCGTATAAACGCGCCCAGCGTGCCGATCAGCGATGGCGCCGGCAGAAAATACGGTAGGCTCGCATCGATGCCGTACCGGACGCACGTGATGTAGTGGCCCAGTTCATGCGCCAGCAGGATGGTCATCAAGGTCAGCGAAAAGGGCAGGCCTTGCACGAGAATCCACGGATTTTTGGGTATTTGCGCCAGCAACTGCAGGCTTTGGTCGAGCATCAGCGGCCGGTTCACCCGGAACGCATCCGCCAGCCCGGCGCCGACCAGTGTGGTAGAAAACAGTGTCAGCAGGAAAAGTCGTGCGTGCAGCGCGAGCCGGCCGTACGACGTACGGGCGCGTTCAAAAGACAGCTTCGCCAAGCTGGCGCCACTATAGGTCGGAGCCACGTACTTTTATTATCGCAAGAGCTATTGCAGGCTCTGCAGTTCCTTCCCGGGCTTGAAGCGAACCGCTTTGCCGGGCGGAATAGCGACCTCCGCGCCCGTCCGCGGATTGCGTCCGATGCCCGTTTTGCGCGGGCGCACGTTGAAAATACCGAAGCCGCGCAGCTCGATGCGCTCCCCGTTGGCCAAAGCCCGCTTCATGCTCTCAAAAACTGTCTCAACGGCCATTTCGGCTTTAGTCTTAGTGATTCCTGTTTTATTTACGACTTCGTTGATGATGTCGAGCTTGATCAAGGGTCCCTCCTCGTTCTGGCGCGGTTGTCATAGCTCCTCCGGGCGCGGGCATAATAAGAGCGGCGCATCCGCGTTTCCCGCCGCTCTGCTCAGATAAGCGCGGTGCGGAACGGCACAGGGCCACCCTCGGGCGATTTCCTGTAGGAGGCTGTGCCCGGAATTCGCGAATCGCGGCGGCAGCATCGACGCACTGCGGGCACCCCGGCGGTCCGCAAGCAAACTTCATGATAGGATTGGGTTTACGCAATTGTCAACAGAAGCTGTACGATCTCCGCACGTGTTTTTGCCCGCCGACCGGCACAGCTTTCTGGAAGCCTGCGCGCATTTTGCGACCGGGGTCGGCGTGCTGACGGCGCGCGACCGCCACGGCCGTCCGCACGGTATGACGGTGAACTCGTTCACTTCCGTGTCGCTCGACCCGCCGTTGATTCTGGTTTGCATCGACCACCGCTCCGCGGTGCTGCCTCACGTGCTCGATTCCAAGGTGTTCGCAATAAATATTCTCGGCGAGCAACAGAAAGCTATTTCGATCACGTTCGCGGTGGAACCGGAGGGCCGGTTCGATCATATTGAATGGCACGCCGGCCGGCTCGGCGCGCCCATCCTTACAGGCATACTGGCGCAGTTGGAGTGCACTGTCGCACAAACGGTCGAAGCAGGCGACCATACGGTCGTGATCGGCAACGCCGCCCACGTCCACTCCCGTGACGGCAAGCCGCTGCTCTATGTCCATCGCGCTTACGAGCGCATCGGCTAATACTTCCGGACGCCCTGCCGATCTGTATTTTTAGAACGGTCCTCCTCCGATCTACCTGATTGCGCTGCCCAGAGGACGCGAGAGCGGCCGGGACGTTTTCGGCCCGCCGCCGGTCATGTGTGTTTTGGGCGTGCGGTGCAATTTGGCGGGGGGGGGGGGGGGGGGGGCGCCCGGTTTTTATGTTTGTAGAAAACCAACCAAAAAAAAACCAACCCCCCACAACCCCGAATTTGTAACAAAAGATTGTGGGTTGGGAGCACCCGGATAGGGAGAC